>JAEUIG010000261.1 GCA_016795125.1 Planctomycetaceae bacterium
GCAGCGGCCATTGGTCCTGCGCGTCGTAGTCCTGCGGCAGGTACAGCAGGTAGTCCATTTCGACCCGCAGCGTTCGATCAAGTTCGGCCGGCTGCTGCTGTCCGGACGACACGGAATCGTCCGCCCGACAGTGACTCGACAGGAACCCCATCGCCGACACGACGATTGCCAGCAATATTGCGCGCATTTCGAACCCCTGCAAAAGGAACCTGTCCGGCAAGATTTCAGTCCAGCGGATTCTCACGCCGCTCAAAACAGCGGCGGCAGTCCGCGCATCCGCCGCCACGCCGACAGTTGCCCCAGGTGGACGCCGAGGTGGCCGGTCAGCAGGAATCCGCACATGTCGCGGATGGTTGGCAGGTTGTCCCGCAAGCGGGCATTGGGATTCGGCCGCGCCATTCGTTCCGCATCAGCCTGCACGGCCAGGTCCCGGGCACGGGCGTAGGTGGCACGGAACTGGCCGACGATTTCCTCCCGCGAGGGATACTCCCCGCGTTCACTGCTGAGCTTCGAGTCACGGCCGTACTTCGCAGCCCAGTCCGGCGGAAGCAGTTTCTCGCCGCCCAGCAGTCCCACGGCTCCGTCGCCGGCCATGGCCAGGTGGCACAGGATCCAGGCCGGGTGGTTCGTCCCGGGCAGCGGCTGCTGCACGAAGTCAACGTCGCCGATGTCGGCGATGAGCTGCTCGGCATAGGCCATCAACAACGCGTTGGACGTGATTTCGGACTCAAACATAGCACTCTCTCTGCAAGAATGAAGACGATCAGGTCGCGGCGCATCGTATCGCAACCGGCAGCGGACTTCGATCAACACGCGCCTCGACGTTCCGTCTCACAGCGTCGGGGACTCTGCCGCAAAGGCCCTGAGAGCGCCCGCCAGTTCGGCTCCCGTCTGATGCCGGTCGTCCGGACTCTTCGCCAGGGCTTTCTCGATGATGGCGAACAATCGGGGCGGCAGTTTCGGAATGGGGGGCGGGACGGACTCCCGATGCAGGCGGCAGGTCTCAGACGGCGTCCCGAAGAACGGCGGCCGACCTGCCAGCAGCGAGTACAGCGTGCAACCGGCACTATAGATGTCGCTGCGGGTGTCAACCGACTGCGCGTGGTCAAACTGTTCAGGCGAGGCGAACGGCGCCGTGCCGATGGCGATCCCGCGCCGCGGCCGCTCCGTCTCCTCCGTCAGGTGGGCGAGCGTCGCGCTGTCTCCTGCGTCGCGCAGGAATGCCAGGCCAAAGTCGACCAGCTTGGCCACGCCCGTTGGCGTCACCAGCACATTCGCCGGCTTGATGTCGCGATGCACGATTCCATGCAGGCCGAGCTGCTCGATCGCATCCGCCACCTGCGCCATCCACGTCGCTGCCTGCACCGGTGAGAACCGACCGGTCCGCCGCAACGTGTCGCCCAGCGTCTCCCCCGCGACATACTCAAAGACGGCGTAGCGTCCGTCTCGATCCGCATCCAGCACGCGGACGATGTTCGGATGATCCACCCGGGCACTGACCATGGCCTCGCGCAACAGCCGCTGCCGTCCCAGCCGCGTCGCATCTCCCTTCCCGCGCACCACCTTGATCGCCACCGGCCGGTGCAGGCGCACATCCAACCCTTCGTACACGACGCCCATCCCCCCCCGCGCGATCCGCTTGAGGATCCGGTAACGCCCGCTGAGCAGCGGTTGCGTCAGCAGCCGCGAACTGTCCGCTTCGGCCGGCGGGACCGCAGGTTCTTCCGCAGCGACCGGCTGCAGCGATTCCTGTGTCATGCTGCCGGCCGGATCGTCCGTCTCGGCTTCGGACGAGCGCATGCTCAGCACGGGAGCGACTTTCGACACGCGAATCCTGACTGGCCCCAGCTCAACGACCTGGCCGTCGTTCAGCCATCCCTGCAGCCACGGCTCCCCATCAACGCGTACGGCCGACCGTCCGGACAGGTCGCGCAAAAACAGGCCGTCCGGCGCGACCAGCAGCGCTGCATGCACGGACTTGATCTCGGGCAGCTTCAGCTGCACCTTGCAGGGAGATCGGCGACCGATCAACGTCAGCGGCCGACGCAGTGTGTAGGCGCCGGGCTGCACCTCGCCCGAAACAAACTGGAGTTGCCAGTCATGGGAGCGGTCGAACGGCAGCAGGTCGCGATGCAGTGCGAGGTCGCGCCCGTCGACGACAGTTTCTGCTCTCGTTCGCAGGCGGTACGGGCCGATGGCGACGGCCACGCCTTTCGCAATCCAGCCGTGACCTGTGCCCCCCGGATGGAAGTGCGTGCCGGCGTGGCTCCCCAGGTCTGCGACGAAAACTCCGTCGCCCCAGCGGACAAGCAGCGCGTGGCGGCGACTGACTTCCACATCCTCCAGCCGAATGTCGCAGTGAGTTCCGCGGCCGATGAGCGCCAGCGGCGCGACAGCCGGCAACTCGTAGCTGCTCGTGCCGGTGGCGCCGTCCAGCTCCACCGCGAGCGGCGGACGCTCGTCCAGCGAAGGGCGTTGTTCACGCGCGGAACTCAGCATGGCCCGCTCCTCCGAGACAGGCCGTCCGGCAAGTGCTGTTCGTTCGCTCCGCGCCAGCACCGGCGATCGCCGATGCCGTGCGCTGCGGAACCTGCCTGAGACGGGAGCGTGGCGTTGGCCAATCAGTTGTCGCCGCGCGCTCGCGGACTTCGCAACTGGACGCCACAGCAGATAGCTTGCCACATGCGCCGGACCGGCACAAGGGGTGCGGAGCCAATCAGCGGTTTTCACTCAGCCGCTGGCGTGCCAGTTCCGCCCACGGCCCGCGGTTGTCGTAACTCAGGTAACGCCGCCAGTAGGGAACCGCCTCCGCCGCGTGCCCCAGTTCGGCCAGCGTCTCCGCCTTCTGGAAGTGGGCGTCGGGATACTCCGGGTGCGCCGCTAAAGCGACATCGAACGCATCGAGCGCCGATTCCAGTTGGCCCAGCTCGCGGTGCAGGCAGCCGATCTGCGTCCAGGCTTCGATGTACTCGCGGTCATGCTCGACCGCCACGTAGTACCGCTCCAGCGCGCCGGCGACGTTGTCCTGTCGATACAGGCACTCCGCGAGATGAAAGTGCGCCTCGGCATTGTGCGGATCGGTCATCAGGCCCAGCCGCAGCATCACGGCGGCTTCGGCAAACTCCCCGTCGGAGTAGCGGCGGCAGCCCTCGACAAACCAGTCGCAGTCGTCACGTCGGTCCGGCAGTTCACCCGCTTGCGGCAGCAGCCGGATCGACGTGGGCGCCTCGACGGCCGGCTGCTCTGGCTCGGCCGCCGTCTGCTCCGGCTCAAAATCGAACAGCCGCTGACCCGTCCCCGGCGCCAGCAGGCCGTGCGCATCGCGGACGACGACGTGCGCATTGCGGGCCAGGATCTCCAGCTGCTCCAGCGGACGCTGATCGCCGCGCTGCACGGCCGGAAGCTGCGACAGTGCTTCTTCGATCTCGCGCCGCGACACCCCGGCCGCCATCAACTGGCTCAAGCGTCGCGCGCTGGTCACTTCCTGGAAATCGAAATACGGCAGCCGGTACACGCGCTTCACCGGGCGAATCAGTCCGGCGCGTGCCCAGCCCCGGATGACGTGCACCGACACATCGAGCAACTGGCTCAGCATGGCCGGAGTATGCAGTCGCCGAATCTCCTCGCGACGCTCCGTCAGCCCCAGCAGCAGCAGCCAGTCCGATTCGTTGACCAGCCGGAGCTCGACGCCCCCGTCGTGCCAGCGCTGCGCCTGCTGCAACTTGACGGAGATGTGTCCGTCGTCGTCCAGAGGCCAGCCTTCTTCGCCGATGACGAGCATCGTCGTCTGCCGGCTGACGTGCTCGCTGGAGGTCCCGCCATGCTTCTCGACCAGTTCGGCCGCCTGCGCGTGCGTCATCGACGCCAGCGTGCCGGTAAACGCCACCCGTTCGCCGGCGAGGGCAGGGGAACTGGCCAGTCGCTGGTCGGAGGTGGTCGCAGACGCAGACATGCCAATAGTTGACTCACCCGATTCCACCCGGTCAAACGAGCGGCATGCGAATTATGGGATGCGGCCGGCCAGATAGACCTGTGTGATGTATTTCAGCACAACCGTGCCATTCAGGTCGGCGTACTCCCGGTGCAGTCGAACCAGCGACTCCCGCAACGTCTCGAACCGCTCGCCGGTTTTCGGCACGTACGACGCGCTCGTCGCGCGACCGATCAACCCCGCGAGATCGAATTGCTGTTCGTTCGGCATCTCGAAAGACCGGGCCGGCGTGAACAGCCCGTCGCGCTCCATGATCCCGGGATCGTATTCCCGCATTTCAATGGCGCTCTCTCCCTCAACATCGACAATCGCCTGCCGGTAACCGGCGGTGAACGGATCGCGGCTGTCCCTTTTGTTCCACATCAGCGCCAGCCGTCCGGCAGGTTTCAATATCCGGTGAAACTCCGCCAGCGCCTCCGGCTGACGGAACCAGTGGAACGCCTGCGCGCACAGGACCAGATCGACGCTGTTGTCGGCGAGGCCAGTCTCTTCCGCGGTTCCGGTCTGCCATTTCACACGGACATGCGGTTCCGCACCCTGCTGCATGTCAACATTCGGCTCGACAGCAACGACATGCAACCCGCGATCGGCCAACAGCCGGGCGGAAATTCCGGTCCCGGCGCCGACATCCGCGGCCCTGAGCGCCGCGGGATCGCCCAATGCCTCCAGAATCACATCAATCGCCGCCGCGGGGTAGCTCGGACGATAGCGGACGTAGTCCGCGACGCGATCGGAGAAACGCGTTGTCGGATTGAGTTCGGAGAGCTGAGACATGGCACCGCGCACCCGATTGGCGTTCCCATTCCAGCGCCACTATAACACAGGCTTCCACGTTTCTGCAGAAGGACGACCCATGACTGCGCGCGCTGCTCTCGACAACTCCCCTCTCGCCGCCAACGATCCTGATGTCTTCGCCGCAGTCCAGGCCGAAGAACGACGCCAGACCGACGGTCTCGAGCTTATCGCCTCCGAAAACTACACCAGCGCTGCAGTTCTCCAGGCCGCCGGCACCGTGCTTACCAACAAGTACGCCGAAGGCTACCCCGGACGCCGCTACTACGGCGGGTGCGAGCATGTCGACGTCGTCGAGTCGCTCGCCCGCGACCGCGCCAAGCAGCTCTTCGGGGCGCAGCACGCCAACGTTCAGCCGCACGCCGGCTCGCAGGCCAACATGGCCGCCTACATGTCGGTCATCAAGCCGGGCGACACGATTCTCGCCATGGACCTGGCCCACGGCGGACACCTCACGCACGGCATGCACCTCAACTTCTCCGGCCAGCTCTACAACGTCGTCCACTACGGCGTGCGCGAGTCCGACCACCGCATCGATTTCGACCGTGTCGCCGCCCTGGCCAAGGAGCACCAGCCCAAGCTCATCGTCGCCGGCGCCAGCGCCTACCCCCGCGAGATCGATCACCCCAGGTTCGCCGACATCGCAAAGTCCATCGGCGCGAAGCTGATGGTCGACATGGCCCACTATTCCGGTCTCGTCGCCGGAGGCCTGCACAACAACCCCGTGGAAGTGGCGGACATCGTCACGACCACCACGCACAAGACGCTGCGCGGCCCGCGTTCCGGCCTGATTCTCTGCCGCGAGGAGTTCGGCAAGGACGTCGACAAGACGGTCTTCCCCGGACTGCAGGGAGGCCCGTTGATGCACATCATCGCCGCGAAGGCCGTCTGCTTCCGCGAAGCCTTGCAGCCGTCGTTCCGCGACTACGCCCGGCAGATCGTCGCGAACGCCAAGACGCTCGCGGAAACGCTGATGTCCGGCGGCATCCGCCTCGCCAGTGGCGGGACCGATAACCACCTCATGCTGTGCGACGTGACGTCGATTGGCCTGTCCGGCAAGATCGCCGAACAGGCCCTCGATCGCGCCGGCATTACCGTGAACAAGAACATGATCCCGTTCGATCAGCGCAAGCCGCTCGACCCGTCCGGCATCCGCATCGGCACCGCTGCACTGACCACGCGCGGCATGCAGCAGGATGAAATGCGCAAGGTCGGCGCCTGGATCCTCCGCGTCCTGAAGGCCCCGGAAGACGCCGCCGCCGGAACAACGGTCCGGCACGAGATCGCCGAATTCGCCCGCGCGTTCCCGGTTCCCGGCATCGGGTGAGGACGCCCACCGCGCCTCGCGGTACAATGACAGACGCCGCGTGGGCCGGATGCGCCGCACAATTTAAAAAATGAGTAACGGGTGGCCGGGGCTGGACCGCAGGGAAGCCCCGGCACCTCTCGAGGGGGCGTCCGTGTTGTTGGCCCCAACCGCTCTCAATGACTCTGCCTGGAAACTGACTCAGAGGACGTCTGAGATGCTTCGATCGACTCTGGCTGCTGTTGTCTCTGCGACTCTGGCAGTGACACGGCTGACTGCCGCGGACCCCATCCGCGACATCCAAAACGCCGCCATTGAACAGAACAAGAGCCCCGTCGCACACTGGGGGCTTGATCCCGAGGACTACACGCAGTGGACCACGCACTCGCTGCGACTGATTCCCGTCTATACGTTCGGCACGGCCTGTAGTGGACCGGGCGTCAACCTGTGTTCGCACATCGGCCGGAACAGCCCGTACCGGACGGAACAGGGCGTCACGGAGCTCTACGGACACTTGCCGACGAACACCCTCAATGCAACGGCCGAATACGGCGATCAGGTCTGCGTCGGCGCAATCCAGCGCGCCGCTGCCAAGGCCGGCAAGAAACACATCTTCCTGGTCATTTTCGACGGCATGGACTGGCAGACGACGCAGGCGGCCGCCATCTACAACGCTGGCCGTGTTGGTTACACGAAGGGGCGCGGAACCGGACTGCACTTCCTCGACTACACCGCCGGCGGGACGACCCAGTACGGTTTTGTCGTCACCGCTCCGGCCAACGACGGCACAAACGAAGACGTCAATACCCAGACCGTTGACAATCCGGGCGGCACGCGGCCCGGCGGGTACAACGCCGTCCAGGGGGGCGGCGCGCCCTGGGATCCGGGCGCGAATCATGCCTATCGGCTCGGCAAGGACGAACATCCGTACCCGGACTCCGCCAACACGGCCACCGCCCTGTGCACCGGCGAAAAGTCCTACAATGGAGCCATCAACGTCGATGTGAATGGCAATCAGCTCGCCACCGTCGCACACGATGTTCAACAACAGGGCTGGGCCATCGGCGTCGTCACCAGCGTGCCGATCAGCCACGCCACGCCGTCCGCTGCCTATGCACACAACGTCGGCCGCGACGACTACCAGGACCTCACCCGCGATCTCCTCGGGCTGCCGTCGATTGCCCACCCCAACCAGCCTCTGGCCGGAGTCGACGTCCTCATCGGCACCGGGTTCGGAGATGTCCGCGAAGAGGCGAAGGGGCAGGGGAACAACTTCGTTCCCGGCAATGCCTGGATCACCGCTGCCGATCAGCAGTCAATCGACGTCGCTCACGGCGGCGCCTACGTCGTCGCCCAGCGGACGGCCGGTGCTGATGGAACCGACGTCCTGCAGCACGCGGCCGATCAGGCCGCTGCACAGCACGCGCGCCTGTTCGGCTTCTTCGGGCATCCGAAGTTCGGCCATCTGCCGTTCCGCACGGCCGATGGCGACTATGTCCCCGCCAAGGGTCCCAAGGGGGCCGAGGAGTACACCTCCGAAGATCTCACCGAAAACCCCACGCTGGCCGAGATGACGGCCGCCGCCCTGACTGTCCTGCAGGACGATCCGGACGGCTCCTGGCTGATGGTGGAGGCCGGCGACGTCGACTGGGCCAATCACGACGACAATCTCGACAACTCGATCGGCGCCGTCATCAGCGGCGACATGGCGATCAAGGTCATCACCGACTGGGTCGAAACGCACAGCAACTGGAATGAATCCCTGCTGATCGTCACGGCCGACCACGGACACGACCTCAACCTGCTGCAGCCCGAAGTCGTCGCCGCGGCACACAATCCCGACGCTGGACGCCACACGTCCGCCAAGTAACCGACCACGCTTGCGGTTTCGCAACGATGCTCTTCCGACAGGCAAGCCTCCCACAGATCGCCGACGGACGCGTCAAACTCGCATACCGCCGCTGGAAGCGGCCAACCGTGAAGGAAGGCGGCACGCTGAAAACGCGGGCCGGCCTGCTCTCGATCGATTCGGTCAAAGTCATCCGTGCATCCGCCATCACGGAGTCATCCGCGAAACGGGCCGGCTTCTCGTCGCGCGCCGATCTGCTGGCCGAACTGGAAGGCCGCGACGGCGAACTCTACGAAATTCGATTTCATCGCCTCGGAGACGACCCGCGCATCGCGCTCCGAAACAGCGCACGACTCAGCGCCGACGATATCGCCGAGCTGGGTAAACGTCTGGCTCGGCTCGATGCGGCAAGCTCACGCGGACCGTGGACCACGCAGGTCCTGCGGCTGATCGAGAAGCACCCGGAGCGCCGCGCCGTCGAGCTGGCGCAGCTCGTGGACTACGACAAGCCCTCGTTCAAGATCAACGTCCGCAGACTCAAGAACCTCGGCCTCACCGAAAGCCTCGAAATCGGCTACCGCCTGTCGCCGCACGGCCGCGAGTTCCTGAAAGCCACCGCGAAAGCGAAGTAAACTCTCAACTCTCAACGCTCAACTGCACCACCGGCAGCGCCGCGTTCAGGCTCCCTGAACGGAATCCCTCCAGATCGAGAGTGATATAGCGAAACCCGAGTTCGCGCAGTTTCGCCACGATCTCCGCGCGCCGATCCGCATCAACCAGCGCCGGCAGTGCGCTCAGTGGCACTTCGATCCGCGCGAGTTCGTTGGCTTCAACCCGCACCCGCAGCTCGCGCTCGCCGAGCGTTTCACGCAAGTAGCTTTCCGCCGCGTCAATCCGCGTCACGCGCTCCGGCGTCGCTTCCACGCCGTACGCGATCCGGCTCGACAGGCACGGACTCGCGGGCTTGTCCCACACCGGCATGTCCCACTCCTGCGCCAGCGCCCGCACATCCGCCTTCGTGAACCCGGCTTCGATCAGCGGGCTGCGGACCCGGTGCTCGCTCGCCGCCTGCATCCCCGGGCGGTAATCGCCGCGATCGTCCAGGTTCGCGCCGTTCACCACCACGTCGACTCCGAGCCGATCGATGATCTCTCCCAGACGCGAA
>JAEUIG010000279.1 GCA_016795125.1 Planctomycetaceae bacterium
CAGGGAGCGGAGGTCAGGGGGCAGGCAAGGGACCTCCATTCGTTGTCCCTGAGCAGGATTTCTCGACGGCAGAGGGCGCTGTGGCGGCGCTGCAGTCGCCAAATCTGGCGACGCGGTATGTGGCGTACACCGCATTGCAGAAGTTCGGGCCTGCTGCTGAACCGGCGCTGGCGACGCTCTCGAAGTCCGAGAATTCTCGATTTCGCGCGCGGGCGCTGTGGCTCTTGTGCAAGCTGGGGCTGCCGCAAGAACGAGTGGTCACGCTGCTGAAATTGGCGCTGCGCGATAACAGCACGGACGTTCGCTGCGCGGCCATCCGCATCGCCCGGCAGTTGCCGGACGTGACGACGCCGGTGCTGGAAGAGGTGTTCCGCAACCAGGAGTCATCGCCGGCCGTGCAGCGTGAATATCTGATTGCGCTCCGCGAATCGAAGGACAAGCGCTGCGCGCAGGCGTGGGCCATCCTCGCGGCATTTGGCGACGACAGCGATCGCTGGTTCCTGGAAGCCCTCGGGATTGCGGCCGACGGCCGTTGGGACGAAGTGCTTGAACTCGCGCAGCCGTATTTCAGCCAGTTGGGGTCAGATAAGGTCCGCAACCTGGTCTGGCGCTCGCGCGGCGCGGAGACGCCGGCGCTGCTGGCCAAACTCGTCTCCGACAAGCAGACGCCCGAGGCCGAATTGCCGCGGCTGTTTCGTGCGTTCGATTTTCAGGCAGATTCCCCCGCGAAATCGGCGGCCCTCACGGCGCTCGCGTTCACGCCGCCCAGCCGCGGCGACCAGACGCAGTTCATTCAGGCCGAAGCGCTGCAGCGACTCGAGGGTTTCGACCTGAGCGCCAAACCCGAGTACCTGGCCGCATTGAACAGCGTCCTCGACGCCAGCGGCGACTCCGAACAGTTCGTGCGTCTCGTCGGCAAGTTCAATGTGAGCGACCGGTACGACGACCTGCTGGCTCTTGCGCGGCGTCATGCGAACGATCAGCTCGCGATCGAAGCCATCCGCACGCTGATGGACAAAGACCAGCTCGCGCTGATTCGCGACTCGATCTACGGCGACGACGCGACGACGGCCGACGAAACGCTGGCCGCTCTCGGCACCGCTGCCGATCCCCGCAGTGCCGACCTGCTGCTCGCCACGGTTGCTGATGCGGAGCGGACTCAAAGCGTTCGCCGCAGTGCGATTCGTGCACTCGGCTCCATCCGCGCCGGCGCTCAGTCCCTCGCCAAGCTCGCCGAATCCGGCGAATACGATCCGCTGCTGAAGGACGCTCTCGCCGCCACGCTGCACACCGTCAAATGGAAAGATATCAAGGAGCAGACCCTGGCGCTGTTCCCGCTTCCGCCAGGACGCGACAGCGAACCTGTTCCGCCGCTGGCAGAGCTGCTGGAGCGCGAGGGAGACGTGACGCGCGGCCGCATCGCCTTTCACGCCACCGGCACTTGTGCGAAGTGCCACCTGGTGAACGGTCTCGGCCTCAACATCGGGCCGGACCTGTCCGAAATCGGCAAGAAGCTCAGCAAGCAGGCGCTGTTTGAGTCGGTCCTGTATCCGTCGGCCGCCATCAGCCACAACTACGAAACGTGGGCCGTCCTCGACACGAACGGCAACATCACGACCGGGCTGCTCGTCAGCGCGACGCCGGACGAGATTCAGATCAAGGACGAGAAGGCGCTCGTGCGGACGATCAAGGTGGCAGACGTCGAAGAACGCCGCCGGCTCGAAATCTCGCTCATGCCGGCTGATCTCAACAAGATCCTGTCCGTCCAGGAACTCATCGACATCGTCGCCTTCATGACCACCCTGCAACAGGCGCAGTCAGCCGCAACGAACTAGGCCGTAGTGCCTGGTCTATTGGTAAACGTCGGGCAGCAAGTAAGAACGAAGCTGCATTTCGTCCAGCCAAAATCACCACGGAGTTCACGGAGGACACGGAGGAATACCAAGGACAGTGCCAGTCCTTTTCTCCGTGCCCTCCGTGTCTCCGTGGTGAACTTCTTCTGTCGAATGCAAGTTGGCGTGGTGGACAAGTGCCGCTGGACAGAGCAGTAGGTCAGGCTGTGCCTGACATAATCCCCGCTCACTTGCCGAAACAGCACCGTCGCCAAATCCCGAGTCCATTGTGTCAGGCACAGCCTGACCTACACGCGCGC
>JAEUIG010000280.1 GCA_016795125.1 Planctomycetaceae bacterium
GAACGATCCCGTGCGATCAGCGCCTTGGCAAAGACTTCCACAACCGCATTGACGGTAAAGAGTGCAGAGAGGCGCTTTGCCGCTGACGAGTTGTTCTCGTAAATCGTGACCTCGCTGACCAGGTACGTCGCCGACTTGTTCAAGCCCTTGGGCTTGTCGGATGTCTGTTTCAGCAGGCTGACGACGTACTTCGATCCGTTGTGGGGCATGACCAGATCGACCGAGTCGCCGTGCGGCAGATACTCGTACTGGCTGGCCAGCATGGCGATGACCGGCAGTTGAATTGTCGTGAGATCGGCGCCGGCCAGCTTGCGGTCGAACGCCGGGTCGGCGGCGGTCGCGATAGCAGCACGATCGTTCGCGGCGTAGGCGTTCAGGAAGCTGACCGCCGTCTGCAGCGTCGAGGCCATTTCGCTCACCGAAGTCACCGGTCCTCCGTCGCGCGACTCGGAACGCACGTCGGTCACCAGCCAGCGCTGCTCCTTGCGAGCCAGGCTGATCATCAGGCCGTTGCGCGACCGGGACAACTTGACGACCGCGATGTCGTCGTCGATGTGCGCTTCCGGACGGAGAGTCTTCCGATTCACGTCGACCACGGTCTGAGAGGCCACCTGCTGCAGGTAGGTCGGTGGCAACCCGTCCAATGCAGTACGGAGTTCGTCGGCGGTGATCGCGAGCACGTCTTCGCGTGAGCCGGAACTCCACGCGCCCAGGAATTCACGGACGGTCAGCAGCAGGTCCATCTGCTCGGTGACCGACTTGGTCACCGGATTGGCGCCTTCGCCCTTGCTCTGCGTCACAAAGACGTCGTCCACCACCCAGCGTCGCTCGCCGGGGGGCCGGACCAGGTGGAATTCGAGAGTCTCGTTCTTTTCATCCGAATCCCCGACCTGCACGGTGAGGTGCTTCTTGTCTTCGGCCAGATCCTTGGTCTGGAGCACCGTCAGCTTGCCCTTGGGGAGATTGAGAACCTTGAAATCGTCTCCCGCTTCCGGCAGGCGGAGCGCCTGGTGTGCAAACCGCTCGGAAGTGAGTTCGCGCAGCTCTTCGGTGTTCCCCTCGGCGAGGCTCCTGGAGAACTCGTCGATCGCCCGCGACGTCAGGAGATTGGCGCAGCCTGACACAGCCATGGCGAGCGCAGCACAGGCGCAAAGGGTCCTGATCCAGGACATGAGGCCGCTTTCTGCAGTCGGTAGGAGGGGAGGGCGCCGGCCGCGCGGAAGGTCCGCGATCGGTGCGGCGCAAGACCGCTCAATAAACCACAAACGTGAAACAGGGAGACGTAATGAGAGGGGGGAGCGCGGTTGTTGCACATGCGTATGTCGTGGTCAATATGGAGATGCCGTCCCGGAAGTGCCTGCGGCGAGACGTGCCGGAACGTGACGGCCGCGCGCCGTTGTTCGCGACGCGCGGCGGTGGTCGAGAGATCGACGTGCCGTCGCGACGTGGCGACGGCGCCGATCGGGGCGCCATCACTCAACGTCCGGTGCACGTCGTGCGCACTCCGGCGAGTTTTGCCGGTGAACGGAAAGGGGGCGTGGACCACGGATGCGTCCGCTGGAAACGCGGGATTCTTCACAATCATCGGGTGCCATAACGGAATCGCGCATTCCCTCGTCGTGCGGTCAATGCGGGTTCGTGCGTCAGCCGGGCGAACCCGCAGCCATTCTTCTCTTCACCCCCGGAAGGCCCTGTGCTATCTTCGCTCAGCCATTCATCGCCCGGCCGCGTGGGATCGCAATGCCGGGGCGAATTGCATCCAATCTGTCTCGCAATGCACCACGTTCACGCTTAAGGCATGGAGGCCGCAGTGAGTATTGCACAGCAGCAGAAGCAGCACCTCGACGTGCAGATCCGCTGGCTCATCCGCCGGGATATGCCGGAGGTCCTGAAGATCGAGCGGGAGAGCTTCGAATTCCCGTGGACCGATGAGGACTTCATGTGCTGCCTGCGGCAGCGGAACTGCATCGGCATGGTCGCGGAATACGACCATCAGATCGTGGGCTTCATGGTTTACGAGCTCCACAAGTCGCGGCTGCACATTCTGAACTTCGCGGTCGGCAGCGAGTTCCGCCGCATGGGCGTCGGCACACAGATGGTGCTGCGGCTGGTCGACAAGCTGTCGCAGCAGCGGCGGCAGGAAATCGTGCTGGAAGTCCGCGAGCGGAACCTCGACGCGCAGCTGTTCTTCAAGTCGCACGCGTTCAAGGCGATCACCGTGCTGCGCCAGCACTACGAAGACACGGACGAAGACGCCTACATCATGCGGTTCCAGCTGGACGGGTCGGCCGACGTGCTCGCGCCGTTCGCGCC
>JAEUIG010000297.1 GCA_016795125.1 Planctomycetaceae bacterium
GCCGTAGTTCGACGGCACGCGCACCCCCAGCACGAGCGGCGGGGTTAAACCCCGCCGCTCAGCGCTGACCTTGTCCAGCATTTGGCGGACCGATTCGACCAAGCCGTTCATCAGTGACACCCGCTCGTCGGTCGTCCCCCCTTTGAAGAAATTGGGGAAGCGATTGAAGTCCAGCTCAATGCCGTCGCTGTCATAGCGGCGCACGGCTTCCTCGATGAGCGCCAGCACATACGCGCGGACCTCCGGCTGTATGAAGTCCGGCGCGCCGCTCCCCTGATACTGCACGGTCCCCAGCCGCCACTCCGGATGCTCTGCCAGAAACGCCGTACGCAGGAAGTCGTTCCCATGATCGTCGTTCATCCGGAAGCTGAGCAGCGCCTCGCGCCCGCGCGCCTTGGCTTCCGCCAGAATCACCGCATACGGGTCCACCCCGTTGTTGAAAAACGCTTCGACGTTCGCAAACCGCTGCTGCTCCGAAGCCGGCCATTTGGCCCGCTCCTCGGGCGTCGAGTTCCCCCCGCGCATCGTTCCGACCGCCGTCGGGTAATACATCACCTGTGCATTAATGCACACGAGGATCGTGTCGACATCGCTGCCGTCATACGCAACCTCCTCGACCAGTTGCTTGAGGTCGTCCACGTTCAGCGCCACCGGCCCCTTCGAATTCGCCCGCGTGACGAGACACGAATCGCCGTCGAAGTTGTAAAGCACGCGCCGCACTTTTCTCCCCTCTCCCTCCGGGAGAAGGGCCGGGGGTGAGGGCGAGCTTTCTCCAATCGCTCCCCCACTCACCGAGCGGCGGGGTTCAACCCCGCCGCTCCGCGTACCACCCCCCAGCAGCACCGCCGCCGCCACAATCCCGCCACCCCACAGCGACAGAACCCGCATGCCAGCAGACGCGGCCAGTCGACGACGATTCATGAAGTACTCCGGCTGTGGCGCGTTTGTCCCTGGACTCTAGACCCTTGGCCCTCCGCCCTCTTCCGCATTGAACCACTACCGCATGACGGACACAATCGGATTGGGACAGGGGACGGGCACTCACGACGCCATCTGGCATGCCAAGGTTGCAATCAAGCGCCAATCCGGCTGCAATAGCAAATCTCTCACTCGCGTTGCGACCGCTCCCAAGCACATCATCCTTCGGGCTGTCATCCGACCCACAGTCTCAATCTGTGAGTGACATGATCGGCATCGGTTCGCTGGCACCATCGTTCGACTGCACGGCCATTGCCAACGGTCGCTTTGTTGAATTGAACTGGCAACAGCTGCATCAGGATCAGGTGCTCGTCCTGTTGTTCGATTCCGTGGAATCGAGCAGCAACCTGCTGACGGAGATTGCGGAACTCAGGGCCGCCCAGGCGCAGTTTGCCCGACTCAAGGCCAGGCTGTACGTCGTCTGTCGGGATCCGGCTGATGAACTTCTGTCGGCCAATTTCCCGTTCCCGCTGCTGCTGGACCCGGACAACGAGATTGCGTGTCTGTACGACATGCTGCTGCCGGACGGAACGATGCTCTGGGGCCAGTGCATTGTCGATGCTGACGGCTTCGTTCAGCGGTTTGTCCAGTGCGATGTCCCCGCCTCGTCCAGCGTTGCCGAGTTGATTCACTACGTGGCGGCGGTCCGCGACTCCGAGACCACGCAGTCCCCCTGTTAGCCAACGCCAGCAGCCGTCGACCATCGACGGCGAACACCGACCAACGGAATTCAATCCGCATCGATTGGAATCACGAAAGGAGCAAGCCCATGTCAACCGAAGCCAAATGCCCCTTCAACCACACCGCCGGCGGCGGCACGTCGAACCGCGACTGGTGGCCGAACCAGTTGAAGGTGGAACTCCTGCACCAGCATTCCTCGAAGTCCGATCCCATGGGACCGGAGTTCGACTATGCGGCAGAGTTCAAGAGCCTCGACCTGGCAGCGGTGAAGAAAGATCTCGCGGCCCTGATGACCGATTCGCAGGACTGGTGGCCGGCGGACTTCGGCCACTACGGCCCGTTGTTCATTCGCATGGCGTGGCACAGCGCCGGCACGTACCGCACAGGAGACGGCCGCGGCGGCGGCGGCAGGGGTCAGCAGCGTTTCGCCCCGCTGAACAGTTGGCCGGACAACGTGAGCCTGGATAAGGCGCGGCGCCTGTTGTGGCCCATCAAGCAGAAGTACGGCCGCAAGATTTCCTGGGCCGATCTGATGATCCTGGCCGGCAACGTCGCGCTCGAAACCATGGGCTTCAAGACGTTCGGGTTCGCCGGCGGCCGTGAGGACGTCTGGGAGCCGGATCACGACGTCTACTGGGGTTCCGAATCCACCTGGCTGGGGGGCGACATTCGCTATGCGCACGGATCCGAAGGGGTCTCCGAAACGGGGCCGGTCCTCGTGACCGAGGACAATCCGGATGGCAAGATTCACAGCCGCAACCTGGAGAATCCGTTGGCGGCCGTGCAGATGGGCCTGATTTACGTCAACCCGGAAGGTCCGGACGGCAATCCCGATCCCATCGCTGCAGCGAAGGACATCCGCGAGACCTTCGGCCGCATGGCGATGAACGACGAGGAGACCGTCGCGCTCATCGTCGGCGGCCATTCCTTTGGCAAGACTCACGGGGCCGCGCCAGCGACGAATGTCGACCGGGAACCGGAAGCCGCAGGCCTTGAAGCCCAAGGGCTGGGCTGGAAGAACAGCTTTGGCAGCGGCAAGGGGGGCGACGCCATCACCAGCGGCCTGGAAGTCACCTGGACCACCACGCCCACGAAGTGGAGCAACAACTTCCTCGAGAACCTGTTCGGCTATGAATGGGAACTGACGAAGAGTCCCGCCGGAGCGCAGCAGTGGAGGCCGAAAAATGGCGCCGGCGCTGGAACCGTGCCGAATGCGCACGACGCGTCGAAACGGATTGCGCCCTCCATGCTCACGACGGACCTCTCTCTCCGTTTTGACCCTGCGTACGAGAAGATCTCGCGGCGGTTCCTGGAGAATCCGAAGCAACTCGCCGACGCGTTTGCCCGGGCGTGGTTCAAGCTGACGCACCGCGACATGGGCCCGCGCGCCCGTTACCTCGGCCCGGAGGTTCCTGCGGAAGAACTGATCTGGCAGGACCCGATCCCCGCAGTCAATCACAAGCTGATTGATGCGCAGGACGTCCTCTCACTCAAGGCGAAGATCCTGGCGTCCGGCCTGACGGTTTCGCAACTGGTGTCCACCGCCTGGGCGTCGGCGTCGACGTTTCGCGGCTCCGACAAGCGTGGCGGCGCCAACGGCGCCCGAATCCGCCTCGCGCCGCAGAAGGACTGGAAGGTCAACCAGCCGGATCAACTGGCGAAGGTTCTGAAGACGCTGGAAGGCATCCAGAGTGCATTCAACAGCGCGCAGTCTGGCGGCAAGCAGGTCTCACTGGCGGACCTGATCGTTCTGGCGGGCTGCGCAGGCGTCGAGCAGGCGGCGAAAAGCGCCGGCCACCAGGTCACGGTGCCGTTCACGCCGGGACGCATGGACGCCTCGCAGGAGCAGACCGACGTTGAGTCGGTTGCCATGCTCGAACCGATCGCGGACGGCTTCCGCAACTACCTCAAGGGTCGGTACACCGTCCCCGCCGAAGCGCTGCTCATCGACAAGGCGCAATTGCTGACCCTGACCGCGCCCGAACTGACGGTGCTCCTGGGCGGCCTGCGCGTGCTGCAGACAAACGTCGGCGGAGCGAAGCACGGTGTCTTCACAAAACGACCCGAGACGCTGACCAACGACTTCTTCCTCAACCTGCTCGACATGGGCACGGAGTGGAAGGCGGTCTCGAAGGACGCAGACGTGTTCGAAGGCCGAGATCGCAAGTCAGGCGAACTGAAGTGGACCGGCACCCGCGTCGACCTGATCTTTGGTTCGAACTCTCAACTCCGCGCCCTGGCGGAAGTCTATGGAAGCTCCGACGCAGAGCAGAAGTTCGTGCACGACTTCGTCGTAGTCTGGACAAAAGTGATGAACCTGGATCGCTTCGACCTCGCCGGGTCGTAGCCTCAAGGTCCGCCAGCCGCGGTTGACGTTCCGCGACATCGAACTTCGACGACCGTCACGCCGGCTGCCGTCGCCGTATCGTCCGTCCCTCGCGCTGCATGAAGAAATACGTCATCACCAGCGACCATCCGGCGATGGTGGTGAGGACGGTGAGGAACGCCGGCCAGCCTTGATGCTGCGCGATGCCGCCGCCGAAGAAGTAGAAGGTCGCAGTGGCGGCGAAGCCGATGGCGTCGAGGATCGCCACGAGGAAACCGGAGTGGCGGCCGCCGAAGTCGATCGAGAACACGCTGCACGGAATGTAATAGCACGGCGACACGCACAGGCCGAACAGAAACAGCATGGTCAGCGCGGCCAGCAGCGGCCAGCGGCCGGTGAGGTCGGCATCGGGGAGCCAGGCGAGCATCAGCAGGCAGCCGGTGGCGACGGCGAGCAGGCCGGCCATCACGATGCCCATCTTCTTGCGATCGAGCTTGTCGAACACAAAGCCGCCGGCCAGCACGGAGATCAGGCTGCCGAGCGGAATGGCCGAGGCGGCCCGCGAGGCATCGGCCTGGTCGAGCTGCAGCACATCGCGCAGATAGATCGGCGCAACGAGCAGAAAGTCCCACAGGATCGTCAGCCCCATCAGGCTGCACGAGATCAGCCAGAATCGGAGGCTGCTGAAGATGCGGGGCAGGGCCTCGGGGAGGGTGAGGTTGTCGAAGGGATGGGCCGACGGAATTTTCGATTTTGGATTTTGGATTTTCGATTCGGTGTGCGAGTTCGTGTCGATCTGCGATTGAGTGTCAACGTCCGACTTCTGATCTCCGACCTCCGACATCTGACCTCCGGCCTCATCCGGAATGGGGCCGTCCGGTCGCTCACGCAGACAGAGGCCGTAGAATGCTGCAATAACGCAGCCGATGCCGGCGGCGATCCACAGCATGCCGCGCCACGACAGGTACGTCAGCAGCGAGCCGAGCGCGAACGTGGCTGTGAGCGTGCCGACGCGCGAACTGGTGGAGAGAATCCCCCACACGCGGCCGTACTGCTTCGGCGACGCCCAGTTGACGATGATCTTCGTCATCGACGGCCACCCCGCCGCCTGCGCCATCAGCACGACGAAGAACGTCGCCTGCATCAGCCGCAGCGAGGACGACATCGCAAACAGTCCGACGAACAGCGACGCCACGAACAGCGCGACCGTAAACGTCCGCTTCCCGCCGAACGTATCCGCTGCCCACCCGCACAGGAACTTGCCGGTCATCGCGCCGCACGTCCCCGCCGCGAGCACCGTGCCCCAGGCTTCGAGGTCGATCCCCAGCGACGCGTCCCGCGTGATGGGATTGCCCGCCACGGTCGGGATCATCCGCAGCACCATGGACGCCGCATAGCCGGCGTACATGGTGGCGATGGTGGCGCCCTGCCGGCGTCGGAAGGTGAATGGGTCGGTCGACAATTTTGGATTTTCGATTTGGATTGAAGGGAAAGGCTCACCGCAGAGATCGCAGAGTACGCGGAGTTTTGCTCCCGTTTTCTTCCCTGCGTCCTCCGCGCCCTCTGCGGTGATCTTCCTTCTTTCAAGTACGAATGACTTCCACCTCACTGCGGCAGTCGCAGTTGTGCCGGCTCCTTGTACATTCGTGTCTCGTTTGAGGTGCGGGCGAGGAGGTCGTTGAGCGATTGCTCGATCGATTGCAGCAGCGGGTCAATCCTGGCCGTGCGATCGCGTTTTGCGCTGACTTCGATCGGCTGGCCGACTTCGATAATGGCCTTCATCGGGCCATTCGCCGCCTCCTCTCCGCTGAGATGTTCGTGGAAGCGTTCGACCGTTTCGAGGATGCGGTCGGCCGTGGGGCGGGTGGCGACGTACTGCGGCGGGTACAGGCTGACAGTCTGGGCAAACGTCGCATCGTCGAGCTGTCGCCAGCGGCGATTCAGTTCGTCGAGGGAGAGTTCGCCGTCGATCATGGCCGGGAGGATCGCGCGACGGAGATCGCGGACTCGGGCGATGGTCGAGCCGTCTTTCGTCCCCTTCAGCCATTCGGTTTCCAGCGGCGCGAGGATGTGGTTGATGAGGGCGGTGCGGCGATCATCAATGCCGCCGCTGTGCGCGCGGCCGACGTACTCCTGTTCCTTGAGGGCGAGCAGCGCGTGGCCGACGCGGTAGATGCGCTCGACGAGGCACTGGCCGTGCAGCGGACGCCACGAGAGTCGCTGCTCGATGTTCGTGAGGATGCGATCGGCGGTGGCTTCGATGTCTCCCTGGTACACGTAGCGGATGGCGACCGGCACGGTGTAAATGCGGCGGTTGCCGGGGTTCGCGGATTCGAGTTTCGCCGCGGCCGTGCGGGCGATAAACGTCACTCCCTCCTGCAGGGGGTTGAGGCGTTCGTTGGAATGACTGAGAGCGCCTTCCGGAAAGATCACCAGTGGACGCTGTCCCGCGACGAGAATGTCCGTCGCCTTCTGGATTGACTGGCGGTCGATGCCTTCGCGATTCACGCTGAACGCGCCGAGCCGGCGGATCATCCAGGCCAGCAGCTTGCTGCCGCGAAACAGGTGCGCGCTGGCCATGATGTAAAACGGCTGCCGCGCCTGGCTGGCGAGGCTCTGCAGCACCAGCGCGTCCGACATGCGGCAGTGGTTCGGTGCGATGAGCACGCCATGCCCGGCCTGCCGCAGCTCGCGCAGCGTCTGCTCGCCGCGGACTTCAATCTGCGTGATGGCATGCTTCCGCTTCAGGTACAGCGGCAGCGCGCGGCCGATCACACGCGGCCACAGGTTCCCCTCATGCGGCGGAACAAACTGGTATTTCGACTCGGTATTCAGCAGCTTGGGCACGGCAGTGCTTCCAGCAAAAGTTCAGCTCTCCCCTCTCCCCCCGGGAGAGCCGGGGGGTGAGGGCAAATGCCTTGACGCTCCCGATCAGGCGTGAGCGCCGGCAGAATATCACGCGGGGGTTGGAAATGGGTTGATCGTTGATGGTTTATCGTTTATCGACATAACGTGCACTAGCCGCGACCATAAGGGAGCGCACGCACCGCTCCCCCCTCTCCCTCCGGGAGAGGGGCCGGGGGTGAGGGCGAATGACTCACCGCAGAGATCGCGGAGGACGCAGAGAAGAACAGGAGAAGTACCTCTGCGTACTCCGCGCCCTCCGCGGTGAACCTTCCTTTCAATCGAAAACCTAAAATCGGAAGTCGAAAATGCCGCTCACTCGCCGCCGTCTGCTCCAGTCCAGCAGTCTCGCCGTCGCCGGCGCCCTCCTCGGCTTCCCGCGACGCGCTGCTGCACTCAACGAGTTTGAAGGCCCGGTGACGATCAGCTCCACCGATCATTACCACGGCTGGCCGACGATTGCCCGCACGCGCAGCGGCGATCTGCTGGTCGTCGTCTCCGGCGGACGCGAGGCGCATGTCTGTCCGTTCGGGCGGGTCGAACTGATCCGCTCCAGCGATGGCGGGCACACCTGGACGTTCCCACAGGTCATTTGTGACACCGCCACCGACGACCGCGACTCCGGCATCCTCGAAACGGCCCGCGGCACGCTGATCGCCTCGACCTTCACCTCGCTTGCCTACGAAGACTACATCCCGACCGCCGCGGACATCGACAGCGGCAAGGCCAAAGGCTGGACCAGGGAAAAGCTCGCCCGCTGGCAGCAGGCCCGCGACCGCCTCTCCCGCGACGAACGCCTCAAGGCGCTCGGCTGCTGGGTCGTCCGCTCCACTGACAACGGCAACTCCTGGTCCGCGCCGATCAACTCCATCGTCAACAGCCCGCACGGTCCCATCCAGCTCGCCGACGGCCGCCTCCTCTACTGCGGCAAACAACTCTGGCTGCATGGTCCCGGTGGCAAGGAGACGCCGATCGGCGCCGCCGAATCCACCGACGACGGCGTCACCTGGACATGGATCGGCCAGATCCCGACCCGCGCGGGGGACAACATGGACGACTACCACGAGCTGCACGCCGTCGAAGCAGCAGACGGGCGCATCGTCGCGCAGATTCGCAATCACAACCAGGCGAACAACCACGAGACGCTGCAGACCGAATCCACCGACGGCGGCC
>JAEUIG010000334.1 GCA_016795125.1 Planctomycetaceae bacterium
AAGCCGAAGCCGCTGCCGACGCAGTACGCCGACCTCGCGTTCACGGAGAAGGTCGAGAACGCGCTGATGCTCAACTACCTCACGCCGCACGGCAAGTGGCACATTCACTCGACGTACGGTGACAACCAGCGGATGACGACGCTGTCGCGAGGCGTGTATCCGCTGTGGATGAACGACGCGGACGCCGAGAGCATCGGCGTCAAGGACAACGACTGGGTGGAGGTGTTCAACGACAACGGCGTCGTCGTGACGCGGGCCTGCGTCAGCGCGCGGCTGCCGCGCGGGATCTGCATGCAGTATCACGCGCCGGAGCGGACGCACGACATTCCAAAGTCGCCGCTGCGCAAGAAGCGTCGCGCCGGCGGGCACAACAGCCTGACCCGCACACGGCTGAAGCCGAACTTCATGATCGGCGGGTATGGGCAGTTCTCCTACCACTTCAACTACTGGGGACCGGTGGGGTGCAACCGCGACACGCACCTGCTGGTCCGGAAGCTGCCGGACAAGCCGGTGTATTGAAGTCAGAAGTCAGAAGTCAGAAGTCAGAAGTCACCAGGCAGCACAGGACAAGAGTCATGGACGTCCGTTCGCAGGTTTCGATGGTGTTCCACCTTGACAAGTGCATCGGCTGTCACACGTGCAGCATCGCCTGCAAGAACGTGTGGACCGACCGCAAGGGGACGGAATACATGTGGTGGAACAACGTCGAGACCAAGCCGGGCACCGGCTATCCGACGAAATGGGAAGACCAGGAGAAGTACCACGGCGGGTGGGAGAGCAACGGCGACGGTCAGTTGCACATCAAGTCGACCAGCCGGGCGAAAATTGTGCCGAGCATCTTCCACAATCCGCACCTGCCGAGCATGGACGACTACTACGAGCCGTGGACCTACGAGTACAAGAATCTGTTCGACGCCCCCGAAGGTCCGGATCAGCCGACGGCGATCCCGGTTTCGATGGTCACCGGCGAACCGATCGACGTACAGGCAGGGCCGAACTGGGATGACGACCTCGGCGGTTCACCCGTGTATGCCGAGAACGACCCCAATCTCGACGGACTGACGGAGGAGCAGCGGCAGCAGCTCAGCTCGGTCGAGCGGCTCGTGTTCTTCTACCTGCCGCGGATCTGCAATCACTGTCTGAATCCGTGCTGCGTGGCGGCGTGCCCGTCGGGCGCGTTGTACAAGCGCGGCGAGGACGGAATTGTTCTGATCGACCAGCAGAAATGCCGTGCGTGGCGGTCGTGCGTGGCGGCGTGCCCGTACAAGAAAACCTACTTCAACTGGTTCACCGGCAAGTCGGAGAAGTGCATTTTGTGTTTCCCGCGGCTGGAGACGGGGCAGGCACCGGCCTGCTTCCATTCGTGTGTCGGGCGCATCCGCTATCTGGGAGTGCTGCTGTACGACGCGTCGCGCCTGGAAGAAGTCGCCAAACTGCCGAACGACCAGCTCGTCGAAGGGCAGCGCTCTCTGATCCTCGATCCACACGATCCGGCGGTGATTGAAGCGGCGCTGCGGAACGGCATCGATGAATCAGTGATCGAGTCGGCCCAGCGATCGCCGGTCTACCGGTTCGTCAAGGAATGGAAGATCGCGCTGCCGCCGCACATCGAGTACCGCACGCTGCCGATGCTGTTCTACGTGCCGCCGATGTCGCCAGTGCTGGCGACCCGGGCCAACGGCACGATCGAACATGAGAGCGACGAGTTGTTTCACGACATCGACCAGGCGCGGGTGCCGCTGCGGTACCTGGCCAATCTGTTCGGCGCGGGGCACGTCGGGCCGGTGCGATATGCGCTGGCGAAGCAGAAGGCCGTGCGTTGGCATCGCCGGGCGGTCACCGTCGGTGACGTGGAGCGGGCTACGGCCGACCGGCTGTTGCGCGAGGCCGACTGCACGTCGGCTGAGGCGGAGGAGATCTACAAGCTGACGGCGCTGTGCACGTTCGAGGACCGGTTCGTGATCCCGCCCATGCACCGGGAGCAGGCGATTGAAATGCTCAAAGAGCCGCACGAACACAAGCAGGAGGCGGGCTTCGGGTTCGTCGGCGGGCCGAGGAGGGGACTCTGATGGAAGCACGACTCTTTCACCACCTGGTACGACGATTTCAGCGGCTGTTGAGCTACCCGCAGCCCGGGTATGCGGCGTCGGCGTCGGCCTTGCAGCGGGCGCTGGCGCTGCGGTTCCCGGAGGCGGCGGCGCAGTTGGCCGACTTTGTGAAGTTCGCAGAGTCGCGCAGCATCGAGGAACTTGAAGAAGAATTCACCCGGACGTTCGAGTTGAACCCGGCATGTGCGCTGGAGGTCGGCTGGCACCTGTTCGGCGAGGAGT
>JAEUIG010000365.1 GCA_016795125.1 Planctomycetaceae bacterium
CTCGCGTATGCCAGTATGCATGAGGGGGGAGCGCACTTCCTCATGTGCGACGGCGCCGTCCGTTTCGTGAACGAGAACATCCAGTGGAACGACAGCCCGACCGACAACGACAAGGGCACCTACCACATTCTCGCAATCCGCAACGACAACACCCCGATCGGTGAGTTCTAAGGCGCGTTGACTGTTCAGGCAGCCACAAGCTGCCTATGCGTATGTGCCGGCTGCCGGATGTCCCCGCGTGGGCGATTTCCGGCAGCCGGTCCACTTACCTTAGCGCCGTTTTTGTTGGGCCAGTCTCCCGGCGGCTTCCTGGTGACATAACCGATGGGTCGATACACGATGTTCGCTGCGCGCTATACATGCCCCGGGATCCTGGGCATCATCCTTCTCGCTGCTGGTTGCAACGGACCCTCTGCGGAGGGGGAATACGAGCAATCCAAGCAGGTGGACCAGGGGTTTGCCGATCAGATTGCTGCTGCCGGCGGCTCTGCCAAAAAAGAAGGCCGCGCTCTGGTGCAGGGGAAGTATGAGGGCAATGGCTGGTTTATCGACCTCAGCGGCGACACGATTACCGACGAACTGGTGGACCTCATCGTCGCCAATCGCGTTAAGGATCCTGTATTCGAATTGAACCTGAGCGGCTCCACCGTTACCGACGAACAATTGGGCAAGCTCGACGCGGGGAAAGTGCTCCAGCAGGTGTTCATTCTGGATCTGACGAACACCGGCATCACCGATGCGGGCCTCGACAAGTGCCAGAACGTCCACACCCTGTCCGAGCTCAAGATCAAAGGCTCGAAGGTTACGAAAGAGGGCGCGGACCGACTGGCGGACCGGAAGATCAAGCACCCGGCGACCCCTGGCCCTTTCAAGCAGAAGCCCAAGGTCGACCTGTAGTCGCGCGCTGATCCGGATGCAGCAGGCTTCCCGGCCCAGACTGTTGCGCCAGCGTCATCGCGCCGCGGGCGGATCGTGGCCCGGCGATAACAGCTCGCTGCGCCGCGCGAACTCCGTGCCGAGCGCCGCAGCAATCAGCCGGTGTCCGAACGCATTCGGATGCTGGGTGTCCTCCGCGCTGAACAGCTGGCCGGCCGACGTTTCTCCAAACCACTCGGTCAGGTCGGCCACCTCAAATCCGGCGTCGCGCGCCAACGACAGAAACTCCGCTCCGGGGTCATCGCCGGATGAACCGGGTATCGGCAGGTACACGTAGACCGGACGAACTCCCCGCTGACGGCATTCGTTTACGATGGACCGGTACGCCGCTCCCAGAAGCTGCGATCGACGCGGGTGCAGCCGGCCCTGAACCGCGCCCCCCTGCAGGTCCGGCGTCACTCCTGCCGACTGCACGACGTCCTCCAGCTCGAGTGAGGGCAGCTGCAGTCCGTCTTCGATCAACGCGGATGCGTGACTGTCGATGTTCTCGAGCTCGTCCTGATGCGCCACGTAGACGAGAACGTCCGGCTCGAACCCCAGCACCTTTCGCTGCAGCCGCACCAGTCGGCTGATCGCCCATTGATTGCCGACGCCGAAATTCAACACCTCGTATCTCGGGGTCGAACCGGCCCCGGCGGCGTTCAACCGGCTCTCCAGCAAGCGGCCGAACACTTCGTCATCCCCGACGCCGTACCCCATCACAACGCTCGATCCCAGCAGGGCGATCCGCACGGTTCCCGCCGGCTTATACAGCGAGACGCTCTCCCGGTCGCGCATGCCGAACTGGTTCACCGAGAATCGCGCGCCTTCGAGCTCGACGACGATCCCGGGCGTCAGCTCGGTCTGCTGATATGCGTCCGCCTTGCGGGAAACGAGCGCGAACCCCTGCGCCAGTTCCCGCTGTGCTTCGCTGTCCGCGCTCAGCGACTGCACCAGCGGGCCGGCCTGGATCGCCGCCGTGTTCAAATCCTCGTAGTAACCGCGCAGTCGATCCGCCGCCGCCTGCGCGGCGACCGCGTCGGTGCGGAACTCGGCAATGGCGGTTTTCAGTTGTGGAGGCAGCAGCCGGCCGAACGCCGGCAGTGAGACCGCCACCAGCAGGCCGAGCGCCACGAGCTGCAGTTGCGCCTCGTCACGCAAACTCAGCAGCGGCTGGCCGCCGCGCCGCTGCGCCCACCACGCGTGCAGCCCGTTCCACGCGAGCACGCCCAGCGCCGCCGCAATGGCCCAGCCAAGCACCCACGCCGCCTGCGAGGCCGTCAGTCGACGCAGCACGCCCCCGAGCACTTCGACGAAGCCCGGCCGGGTCCACAGTGCCCAGAACAGGCTCACCAGGCCGAACATCAGCACCGTCTGGCAGGCCTTGACCAGCGGATCCAGTCGTGATGCGGCCTTCCGTCGCCGGCTGCTGCGCATCTCCCATAACGAGTTGACGGCCACGCAAGTCCCGGCCCCGAGCCACAGCGCCGCATCGTTCGCCGTCAACGGAAACCGTCCCAGCAGCCAAAACGTCTGCCACGAATGCAGCAGCCAAGTCGCCACGAACACGAC
>JAEUIG010000378.1 GCA_016795125.1 Planctomycetaceae bacterium
CGATCGCCGGCCGGGCGGCCAGCGCCGGCCACAAGGGCACATGCAGCACGGCTTCACGCGCTCCCGCGGCAAATTCCAGCCGGGCCTGAATCTCGAGGGATTCCCCGTCGGCGGTCGCACGGCGCCGCAGGAGGAGCCGCTCCGTCGAATCGTCCTCGACGGAACGGGGGATCTGTTCCAATTGACCCAATTGCCCGCTGACGCCGGCAAGCGGGTTCTCCGGCGCCCTCTCCGCTGGCTGCGCGGGACGATTCAGCCACGAAGACCGCACAAAGCCGATGCCGACCAGCGCCCAGGTCGCGGCCACGACGGACACCGTCGCGACTCCTGCGACACTTTGACGAGCGACCAGCAGGCCAAAGAGCAGCGCCGCCAGCCACGCGGCCATCAGCCGCCAGACGCGGGTGCGCAGCTCGACCGACGGGCGGTCGATATCGTCGAGCCGCCAGATGGTCATCGCGGCGGCGAATCCGACCGCACTGAGGACTGCGGTCAGCCACGGTCCGGGTGGCGATGTGATCGCCCCGACGGCCGTACGGGCCAGCAATATCACCACCGCGAGAGACCCGACGGCGCACAGTCCCAGCGTCAGCCACTGGCGAACCGTGCGCCACTCCTGGTCCGATTTCGGCACGTACATTGAGGCTTCCTTGCCCCCGGCCGCTTTGCCGGGATTACTTCGTCGCGAGCACTGGACGCGGAACGTCGCCGGCCAGGCCGACCGCCGACCGCAGCGCGGCCGCCTTATCGGTCGCTTCCCAGGTGAAGTCCGCGTCACTGCGGCCAAAGTGACCGCCCGATGCCGTCTTCCGGAAAATCGGCCGACGCAGCTTCAGGTGGCTGATGATCCCCTTCGGAGTCAACGTGAACACCTCCTGCACCGCCCTGGCGATCTTCTCTTCCGGAACGTCCGTCGTCCCGTTGGTATCGACGCTCACGCTGACCGGCTCGGCCACGCCGATGGCATACGCGAGCTGGACCTCGCACTCCGTGGCGATGCCGGCCGCGACGATGTTCTTCGCCACGTACCGCGCCATGTAGGCCGCCGAGCGGTCGACCTTGGTCGGGTCCTTGCCGCTGAACGCCCCGCCGCCGTGACGGCCCCAGCCGCCGTAGGTATCGACGATGATCTTGCGCCCGGTCAGGCCGCAGTCGCCGTGCGGACCGCCGACGACGAATCGGCCGGTCGGGTTGATGTGATACTGCGTCGAATCCGTCAGCAGGCCGGACGGCACCGTCTCCGAAACGACCCGGTTGATGATGTAGTCTTTGATCTCGCTCTGTTCCACGGCATCTGAGTGCTGAGTCGAGACAACGATCGCCGAAATGCCGACGGCCTTGCGGCCTTCGTAAACCACCGACACCTGGCTCTTGCTGTCGGGGCGGAGCCAGTTCACGTCTCCCTTCTGGCGCAGCTCGGTGAGCCGGTTCAGAATGCGGTGCGACAGGGCGATCGGCAGCGGCATCAGCTCCGGCGTCTGATTGCAGGCGTAACCGAACATCAGTCCCTGGTCGCCGGCGCCGTCGCGATCGACGCCCATCGCGATGTCCGCGCTCTGCGAGTGCAGCTTGACGAGCACTTCGCAGGTCTCGGAGTTAAACCCGATGTCGTCGCTGGTGTAGCCGATGTCCCGGACGACATCGCGGGCAATTCGCTCGAAGTCCACCTTGGCGTTGCTGGTAATCTCGCCGGCGAGGCAGATGAAGTCCGTGGTGCACAGGGTCTCGCAAGCCACGCGGGACATCGGGTCCTGGGCCAGCAGGGCATCCAGGATGCCATCGGAAACCTGATCGGACACCTTGTCCGGGTGCCCCATGCTGACCGACTCACTCGTAAAGATCGACCGCGACATACCGCCAGACTCCCCCATTGAATGCATGAACGCCCGATCACGTGGGCGCACGGAATACACAGACAGACCTCGACCGCAGTGACCGGCCGGCAGCGGATTCTAACCCGTCCCCCCAGCAGCCTCAACCGGAAATCGCTCCGGTCAACCCCGTCAAAGCGTCAGCGTCGGGTCAGCGGAAAAGTTCAACTCCAGAATTTAGGTGGCACGCCCAGACCAACGGGATGGGCGTGGCGAACGCCACTCACGCTCGCCACGCCCTTATCAAGCCGTGCCACACTCGCTGCGGACACCTTCGTCCAGGCAATGGTCATCCCACTCAATCATCACCGAACCCGCGGTTCGATGGTCGCCAGATCAGCACGCACCACTTGCGCACGCTCCAGATCGCAGGCCCGAACCAGCACGCGGACGTCGGCCGGTACTTCCGGGTAGACGTTGAGCAGCACGTTGCCGGTCATCATCGCCCGGATACCGACCGATCCCAGATGGTCGATCAGGAACTGTGCATCGGCTTCGGTGCGCAGTCGCGCCAAAACCTGCGGACTCTCAGGATCTGTCTGCATCAGCACCCTCCCCCGCCGATCACCCCCCGAATTCTGAATCCCGAATCTTTTTTTGGGTCACGCTTCCCGCGGCACTGCCCAGTGGCCGCTCCGATACTTCCGGCCGACCAGCGCCGCCGCGTGCTCGTGGTTGGTGATCCGCTCGGTCTGCGGGTCGAAGTGCAGCACCGCGCCGGTGCGGGCCGCGATATTCGACAAGTGTACGATCGTCGCCGACTGGAACCCGGCCTGCACGTCCGCGTTCAGCTTCGATTGCGTCCCGCGAACGCAGTCCAGGAAGTTCGTGTGGTGCGCGACGAGATCGGCCTGCCCCGACCCCTCGGCCATCAGCTTGTTGCGCGGACCGTACAGCTTCCAGCCGACGGTGTGCCCCATCACGACGCAGCCCTCCTTGCCATAGAACGCGATGCCGTTCTCGTACCCCTCCTGCGTGTAGGGAGACCAGTCGCGCTGCTCGAAGATGAGCTGCTTTTTGCGCCCGTCGGGTGAACCGTCCGCCGCATACTCGCACACGGAGTACTGCGTGTCCGGAAACTGCTGGTCGTCGTCGAAGTAGTATTTCCCGCCGAGACACGCGACCCGCTCCGGATGCGTGGTCACACCGAGTCCCCAGACCGCGACGTCGATGTCGTGCACTCCGTCGTTCCCGATGTCGCCGCAGCCGAAGTCGTACCACCACCGCCAGATTCCTGGCAGCAGGTTGGACCGGTAAGGCACCATCGGCGCCGGGCCGCACCACATGTCGTAGTCCAGGTTGGCCGGCGGCTCGCCGGGCTGCGTTTTGCCGATATTGCCGCGACGCTGGCTGTTCCAGGCCTTTGCCACCAGCACTTCGCCGATCTCACCCGAATGCACCCGCCGGATGACTTCCTGCACGCACTCCGTGCTGCGGCTCTGTGTGCCCACCTGCAGCAGCTTGCCGGATCGCGCGACGGCGTCGGCCAGCAGCCGCCCTTCCCGGATGTTGTGACAACACGGCTTCTCGACATAAACGTGCTTGCCGGCATCCAGTCCCAGGATCGCCGCCGGTGTGTGCCAGTGATCAGGCGTCGCGACCCAGACGGCGTCGATCCGCGGATCGTCCAGGACTTCGCGCAGGTCCTTGACCGCCTTGGGACGGGCGCCCAGCGTCGAGGCGACATGCTCGGCGGCGCCTGCCAGTCGCTCGGAGTCCACATCACAGACGGCGGCAATTTCCACGTCGGACCGCGCCGAAAGCGTGCGGACATGGTTCATCCCCATGCCGCCGGTGCCGATGATCGCGATCACGACCTTGTCGGCCGCCGCGGCCTTCGCCCGGGTCCCCATCGCCAGTGCTGCAGCACCCAGGGTTGCGCTCTTCAGAACGGTCCGTCGCGTTGACTGCGTCATGTCGTTTTCCCCGATCGATTCCGGCGGCTGTTCGTGGCTTCACACGCATCCACGATTTCAGATGCATCAGCCTAACGACTTGTTCCGCCCGGCGAAACTGGGGCTCGCCGGCCGTTCATCCGTTATCGCCGGACAGGTCTGCCGGATTTCGCAGCGGCCCGCGACCGCTGCGACCATGACGGCGGCTGCGAAAGATTGCCAGAGCCGCGCCAGCGTGCCACACCATGTGCGGAAAGTCGACGGCCCAGTGCTACTCTGGAAAGGAGATGTTCCTCCTGCGAGGAAGGCATGTCATCCCCCAGCA
>JAEUIG010000394.1 GCA_016795125.1 Planctomycetaceae bacterium
AGTCGTTCACCACTCGTCATTGGCCGCTCGTCACTTCCCCGCACTCGTCCAGCGCCATGATTACGTACGCATTGCCGGCGTTCGCAATGTAATCCTGCGTGCTCCAGCTTTGCGCCGGCGTGAACCAGCGTCCGCTGGCCCGTTGGTGCGACTTGATCCAGGCCGCTCCGCGACGAATGGCCGGATCGTCCGCCGGCACGCCCGCCTGTCGCAGTACGAACACCGTGAAGCCGGTGGCATACCCGTCGCTGGCCAGCGACGAGCGATACGCCTTGTCCCGGCCGACGTACACCAGAAAGTCCCGGCCGTGGCCGTCAGCGGCGCGGTGCGACTGGCCCTCTTCGGTCTGTCGGTCTGGATCGCCGGTGTTCTCGGTCAGGCTCGCCAGCGACCAGCCGCCGTCCGGCCCCTGAGCGGCGCGCAGCGCCTCGATTGTTCGTGCAGGATCGAATCCCGCCGCCAGATCGTCCACCAGCGTTCCGGCCCAGAGCAGCATGGACTGTTGATGCAGGCTGTATGCCGGGTTGGCGGCGAGATAGCGGCGGATATTGTCCAGCCCGTGCCGCGCCGCATCGGTCGCGGCGTACCCATCGGGCGCTGCTCCCGTCGCGAGCGCCGCCATCGTCACGCCGTAATGTTCGTCGCTCTTGATCGGCGGAACATCGCGGAACGGCCACTCCCAGCTGCCGTCGGCCCGCTGAAACGTCCACATCCGGTCGAGCTGTGTCCGCGTTGTTGGGTGCAGGGTGCCGGTCGTCCTGCGATCATGAAACGCGAGTGCCGCAGCGGTCTCGACGATGATCGCCGAGATGCCGTCCTTCGGCAGGGCCGGCTCCCCTTCCAGTCGCTCATTGACGATCCGCTCGAAGAACTCTCGCACCTCCGGCGGCTCCGGTGCGACGGACGACAGCAGTGGCCGCGCCATCAGGTAAGGAGGGAGTGTGTGACAGGCGGCGCACTGGTATTCGCGCTGCCAGTGCAGGGCGGTGTTGTCGAGGTTGCGGGCGGCAAGTTCGAGGGAGAACTCGGGAGCGAGCGGTTCGTCCGGCGAGATTTCCGGCGGTTCGGCCGCTGTCTGAATCGTCAGCGGCTCGGCACCGCGACCGACCCCGGCAATCAGGATCGACGCGAGCAGCGCCAGTCGAGCGGTCCGCATGATGCGCGCCTTGAAAAACACTGCTGGCAGTGACCTCGCCCCGAAACCTCGTCCGTGCGACGGTCATTGTGCCCGGCCAGTCTCCAATGTGCCAACGTGCGCCCGGGCGGCATTCCCGGAATGGTTCGTCACACTGCAGTTCGTGAAGATGGGGCGACCTTTGATTTGGGCAGGCTGCGAGCGTCAAGCTTGGATTTCAATGGAATGATCTCAATACTGCTGCTCAATATGGGACATAAAACATCACCTTTCCATTCAGTTTGATTCCGGTTCACCCGAAACACGCACAGGTGCGCCATGCCCGTCGAAGACATCCTGAAGATTGCGTTTGGAGTCGTGGTCATCGGCGTCATTGTCGTGATCAAGCTGCTGCTGCGATCGGTTGCCGAGAAAGACGCGAAAATCCTCCGCGAGGGACAGACGCTGTTCACGCCGATTGTGAGGGCGGAAAGCGCCTTGTCATCGCCGGGTGAGAAAGAAGGGCCGGCGTATGTTCTCGTCTGCTTCGATGACGATACTCCCGAGTTGCGCCGACGCTTGCTGCAGTTCGCAGAGTTCTTGAACCAATTGGCAGAACGCGAGGTGAACGAACTGATCAAACTCGTGCGTCCAGGGAGCGCCGCCGAGATACCCAATAAGCTGACGGAAGAACTCACCGTCTACTTTGCGTCGGTGTGGGTTGATCGTGAGCACCTTCCGGGTGGAGTTCTGACCCGCAAGTTCCTGATGTGCAAGGCCATGCCGGAGAAGCCAGGCGGCCTGGTCATGATGCCGGAGCAGGACTAATCCTGCGAAGCGACGCCGCGCCGCGACAATTCTGACGGTTCGTCTAAAGTTCCAGCAGCAGGTCGCGAGAGACGTCCTTCACGCCGGCACATCCGCAGGTCGCCATCGCGTTCGACGTCTCTTGTCGCAGCAGTTCAAGAACCGAGCGCACGCCGTTCTCCCCGTCGGCCGCGAGCCCCCACGCCTGGGCACGCCCGATCAGCACCGCGCGAGCACCAAGCGCCAGCGCCTTGAGCACGTCGGTCCCGCGGCGGATGCCGCTGTCCATGTAGACCTCGGCTTTGCCGCCCACGGCCTCGACGACTC
>JAEUIG010000429.1 GCA_016795125.1 Planctomycetaceae bacterium
CGCGCCTTGCGCTGGACCAGGTACTCCACCAGCGCTTTGTCGAACCGCATGCTGGTGTCGAGGGGGACATAGTCGGCCCCGATCGTGCGGCATTCCTGCTGATACCGGCCGCGGAACTCGCTGAGAGCCTCCAGGTAATCCGCCTTGATGCCCTTGGCGTCGACGACCATCTGCTGTTTGGTTTCCGGTTCGTGCAGGTCGACCATGCCGTCGAACGGAAAGTGCACCTCGGCCTCGTCCATGACGTGAAAGATGATGACGTCATGCCCGGCGAACCGCAGCAGGCGGACGGCGTCGAGGACCGGCTCGGGATCGCAGAGGAGGTCGCTGAACAGCATGACCAGGCTCTTGTGCTTCACCATCGACGCGAATCGCCGGAGGTTCGGAGCGATGTCGGTCGGTCCGGTCGGCTTGGCCTTCGCCAGCAGGGCGAGGATGTTGGCCAGTTGCGACCGCTTGCTGCGTGCGGGGAGACTCGCGCGCAGTTTTTCGTCGAACGTCATCAGCCCGATCGGATCCTGCTGGTGGACCATCAGGTAGGCGAGCGCGGCCGCCAGGCAGATGCAGTAGTCGAACTTCGTCAGTTCCTGACGGTGCGTGTAGGCCATGCTCTCGGACAGGTCCATCAGCAGGTAGCCGCTGATGTTCGTCTCCGCCTCGTACTTCTTGATGTAGTAGCGGTCGGTTTTGGCGAAGACGAGCCAGTCGATGTCGTTCGGATCGTCCCCCTGCGAGTAGCGGCGATGCTCGGAGAACTCGACGGAGAACCCGTGAAACGGCGATTTGTGCAGGCCGCTGAGAAACCCTTCCACAATAAACCGCGCGCGCAGGTCCAGTCGCGCGACATTGCGGATGACGGACGGGTTGAGATATTGCTCGGCGGACAAGTACGACTCTTGATTTTTGATTGCGGCTTGTTTGTCGCTTGCGGTTTCGCAGTTCTCTGAAGCTGCGAAACCGCAAGCGTGCTAGCGGATGCCGGGTAACCAGCCATCGTATAGAGTGACGAACGGCCAGTGCTGCATGGGGCGTCCGATCCTTACGGGGTTGTTCAGAATGTAGCGGATCGTATTTTCGACTTGCTGCGGCGTGCTCTGAAAGACGTTCCAACCAGGCCCGCCCCACACAGGATGGTCAGTCGGGCGGCGGCCGGCGTCAATCAGCAACTCTCGTGTTGCGAGCTGGAATCGCTCAATGATCGCCTCCCCCTTGTCGCGATGCTTGCGGATCAACAGGTGTACGTGGTCCGGCATAATGGCGCAGGCGTAGCAGGTATAGGCTTTCTGTTTAATGACGTCTGCGAAGCCGCAAGCGAGGAGCTGGATGTCGTCGGCAGCGAAGGAAAGCAACTCGTACTTGAGAGCGGATTGCGCTTGCAGGCGAAATTCGCTCAGCTCCGAGGAGGACGGCTGTCTTGCTTTGCGCCCGTAATGCAGAGGGCCCAAGTCGGCGATCTTCTCGGCGGCAACCTCGCGCGACATCGAACCGCGGGGATCATTCGGGAGCCAGAATCCGTAGGCAGTCCACATCAGGTGGTGCGCGATGACCATTTGCCTGAATGCTTTCTTCTGCGGGCTTCGACTGCGTCGCACGCTTGCGGTTACGCAGTTTCTGGACTCTGCGAAACCGCAAGCGTGTGGCGGGAATCCACTTGGACAATGGACCTTACTCGTACTTGCTGACAGTCGGTTCCGGCACTTCCTCCAATAGTCGCGCGATGATCGATTCGCTCGTCATTCCCTCCGCCTGGGCCTGGAAGTTGGCTGAGATGCGGTGGCGGAGGACGGGGACGGCGACGCGGCGGACGTCGTCAAAGGAGACGGCGGGGCGGCCGTCCATGGCGGCGACGGCGCGGGCGCCGTGAATGAGGTATTGCCCGGCGCGGGGGCCGGCGCCCCAGTCGATCAGTTCGCGAATGAACGCCGGCGCCGAGCCGTCGACCGGCCGCGTCGCGCGGACCAGCCGCGCGACATAGTTGATCGTCAGCGGGCCGACCTCGATCTGGTTGATCTGCTTCTGCAGGTACAGGATGGCTTTCGCCGACAGCACCTTCCGCGTCTCGGCGCGCTCGCCGGACGTCGTGCTGGTCAGAATCTGCTCTTCTTCCTCGAGGTTGGGGTAGTCGACCTTGATATTGAACATGAACCGGTCGAGCTGGGCTTCGGGCAGCGGATAGGTGCCTTCCTGCTCGATGGGGTTCTGCGTGGCGATGACGAAGAAGGGTTCGGGCAGCGCCAGCGTTTCCTGGCCGACGGTGACTTCGCGTTCCTGCATGGATTGCAGCAGCGCGGCCTGGGTCTTGGGGGGGGTGCGGTTGATCTCGTCCGCGAGGAGGATGTTGGTGAAGACCGGACCGTGGACGAAGCGGAATTCGCGGCGTCCGGTGTCGGTTTCGTCGAGGACGTTGGTGCCGGTGATGTCCGACGGCATCAGGTCGGGAGTGAACTGGATGCGGCGGAACTGGACGTCGAGGATGCGGGCGATCGTGCTGACCAGCAGGGTCTTGGCAAGCCCGGGCACGCCGACCAGCAGGCAGTGTCCGCCGGTGAAGATGGCCGACAGGATCTGCTCGATGACCTCGTCCTGGCCGACGATCACCTTGTGCAGTTCTTCAATCATCACCTCGCGGTGCTGTTTGAACTTTTCCAGAAACTGGTCGAAACTGGGTCGCTCTGCAGCCAAGGGAGCAGTCCTTGATCCGGGTTTCCGACAGGCGATCGCCGCTGCGCGGCGCGTTCGCCAACTGTATCCGCGTTCTGCCCCGCCTGCCACGACCGCCCAAATCAAGCCGCGCGGAACTGATTGGGATGTGAGGACGCGGGGCCACTCCATCAACCGGTTCCCATGCGTGCGGATTGTCGGCATTGCCCAAAGGCATCCCCGGGCATAGTCTTGCACCTGCAATGCTGAAGGTGTGCATGGCGCGACGTTGTTGAGGGTCGCCGGGAGTGATATTGATGGTGGACTTCCACGCCGGTCTGATGGGTCCTGGCGTCTGCCGACCGGCGGTGGAATCGATGGCGGTGCTGGCTGCATCCTCGTGGGGCTGGCTGCACGGCTTCTCGGATTTTGTGATCAGCGGCGCGCTGGGGGTGATTGCTGCGGCCCTGTTCGTAACGGTGCGCCGGCAACCCGAGACGCCGCAGCGCAAGCTGCTCCGCATGCTGGCCGGGTGCCTCGTCGCCAGCGCCGTCGTGCACTTCCTGCAGGTGCTGGACGGCATCTGGACGCTGCGCGGATTGACGGGCATCGCGAAGCTGGGGCTGGCGGGAGCGGCCGGCGGCGTCGCCTGGATGCTGTGGCCCGTGTTCCTTGTTCCGCCGGCCGACACCGCAGAGTCAGGAGGCCGTTCCGACGCTTCACCCGGCGCGAATGATCAGAACGAGCTGACCGAGCGGTTGCAGTCGGAGGTCACCGCGCGTCGGCGCGTGGAGCAGTCGCTGCGCGAAAGCGATGAGCGACTGCGACTGGTTGTCGGCGCCGGGCGGATGGGGACGTGGGACTGGGATCTGGCGACGGGCGCGACGCGGCTGGACCGGCGGGAACGGCACCTGTTTGGACTTCCAGACAGCCGCGGCACGGTGCACGTCGACGACATCTTCGCCCATATCCATCCCGACGACCGCGACGGGGTGCGATCGGCGTGCCAGAAATCGATCGACCAGCACACCGCGTACGATCATGAATTCCGGGTGGTGCTCGGCGACGGGTCGATTCGCTGGCTGGCCGGGCGCGGCGACGTCGTTCGCAATGCATCGGGCGACGCGTTGCGCATGGTCGGCGTGAACTTCGACATCACCGACCGACGCTCGTCGGAACAGCATTACCAGTTGATCGACCGGGCGCTCGAGTCGGCCACCAACGGGATCATCATCGCCGATGCGCAGTGCGAAGACTTTCCGATCACGTACGTCAACAAGGGCTTTGAGGCGTTGACCGGCTTCGGCCGCGACGAGGCGATCGGACGGAACTGCCGGTTCCTGCAGGGCCGGGAGACCGATCGGGAGACGGTGGCGTCGATTCGTGCCGCGCTGGCGTCCGGCGACGAATGCACCGTGACGATTCTCAACCAGCGCAAGGACGGCACGCCGTTCTGGAACGAGTTGCGCATCACGCCGGTGCGCGACGAATCGGGGCGGCTGACGCACTTCGTCGGCGTGCAGGCGGATGTCACGGAACGCAAGCAGTTCGAGGAATCGCTGCAGCGGGCGGAGGCCCGCGCGCAGGCGGCCAGCCAGGCGAAGAGCGAGTTCCTGGCCAACATGAGCCACGAAATCCGCACGCCGCTGACAGCCGTCCTGGGGTGCGCGGACACGCTGTTCCCGCGACTGACCGCCCAGGAACACCGCGAAATGGTGCAGATGATCCGGAACCAGGGGCGCCTGCTGCTGGGGATCCTCAACGACGTGCTCGACCTGTCCAAGATCGAGGCCGGACGGCTGGAGATTCACCGCGAAGCCTGCTCGATCGTGTCGATCATCGAAGACGTCCGATCGCTGCTGCAGCCCCAGGCCATCGAAAAGGGACTGGGGTTGGAGTCACAGTACGCGTCGCTGATGCCGGTCGAGGTGCGGACCGACCCGTTGCGCGTCCGGCAGGTCCTCGTCAACCTGGTGGGGAATGCGATCAAGTTCACGGAGCAGGGACAGGTGACAATCGTCGCGTTCTGCGACGTGGAATCGTCGCCGCCGCAGATCGTGTTTAACGTGCGCGATTCGGGGATCGGCATTGCGCGCGACAAGCTGGACGCGATTTTTGAGGCGTTCTCGCAGGAGAGTTCGCAGATGTCCCGCAAGGTCGGCGGCACGGGACTCGGTCTGACCATCAGCCAGCGGCTGCTGACGATGCTGGGAGGCAGCATTCGCGTCGCCAGCCGGCAGAACCAGGGGACGACGTTTACGGTGTCGCTGCCGATCAGCATCGAGGAAACGCAACGGATGCAGACCGGCGGGGACCTGACGCTGGCGAGCATCGAGCAGCAGCGGAGTCGCGACTCGATGGACATCGTGCTGGCGATGAGCGTGCTGCTGGCCGAGGACACGCGGGGACTGCAGTTCATGATCCGGCGGATGCTGGAGGACGCCGGCGCCACGGTGGCGGTCGTCGAGAACGGCGAACGTGCCGTGCAGGAAGTGCACCGCGCCGAACGCAGCGGACATCCGTTCGACGTGGTCCTGATGGACATGCAGATGCCGGTGCTGAACGGTTTTGAAGCGACGGAGCAGTTGCGCCGCACCGGTTGCCGGCTGCCGATCATCGCGCTGACGGCGGCCGCGATGGAGGGAGATCGGGAGAAATGCCTGGCGGCGGGTTGCGACGATTACTTGTCGAAGCCGATTGACCGACACGCGCTTCTGGAGGTCGTGGCACGCCGGTACAATCTGGCCGTGGTGGACCGCCGGTGAGGTGGATCGCCCTTCCGGCAAGGGAATCGAGACGTTCGTGCTTCGCTGCGCCCGGTACGACTCTTTGCACACCAGGTTGAGCTATGGGCACCGTTCTCGTGGTGGATGACGACCGCGCGGTGCTCCACATGGTGGGCAAGCTATTGCGGCAGGCGGGCCACACGGTGCTGACGGAGCTGACCGCCGAAGACGGGCTGGCCAGGGTCCGTGACAGCCGTCCGGACGTGGTGCTGCTGGACATCGTGCTTCCGGGCGAGACGGGACTGGAAGTGTTTCGCCGCATCCAGGCGGTGGACCGGCGGCTGCCGGTCGTGTTCATTACGGCCGGGGCCGGGAGCGAAACCGCCATCGAGGCGATGCAACTGGGGGCGTACGACTACGTCGCCAAGCCACTGGACGCGGAAACGCTGCGCGCCCTCGTCGAACATGCCCTCGAAACGCGGCGGATGATGAATGTCCCGGTCGCGCTCCCCACCGCGGATCCGTCGGACTCGGCCGGCGACGTGTTTGTCGGACGCAGTCCGGAGATGCTCGAAGTCTTCAAGTCCGTCGGACGGGTCGCCCGCCAGAATGTCGCCGTGCTGATCCGCGGTGAGAGCGGCGCCGGAAAAGAACTGGTCGCCCGCGCTCTGTACCAGCACAGCAATCGGCACGACGCCCCTTTCATGGTCGTCAACTGCGCCGCTCTGCCGGACAACCTGCTGGAAAGCGAACTGTTCGGCCACGAGAAGGGATCGTTCACCGGCGCGGAGCATCGCCGCATCGGGAAATTCGAACAGTGCAACGGCGGCACGCTGCTGCTGGACGAAGTCGGCGACATGTCGGCGCTGGTGCAGGGGAAAGTCCTCCGGTTGCTCCAGGAACAACGGTTCGAACGCGTCGGCGGCAACGAGACGATCCAGACCGACGTGCGGATGATCGCCGCCACGAACCGCGACCTGGAAACGATGGTCGCCGACGGCCGGTTCCGCCCGGACCTGTTCTACCGGCTCAACGGCGTCACGATCACGCTGCCGCCGCTACGCGACCGGAAGGAGGACCTGCCGCTGCTGCTGAGGCACATCCTGTCACGCGCAGCGCGGGAACTCGGCAAGACGGGCATCGAAGGGATCTCCCCGGAGGCGCTGGAACTGCTGATGCAGTACGACTGGCCGGGCAACGTGCGGGAACTGCAGAGCGTGGTGCGGCAGTTCGTGCTGAAGGCGGCAGGGCCGGTGATCGTTCCGGAGTTTCTGCCGGCCGAATTGCACAGCGAAGTTCGCCCCGCGCCGCAGGTACCGGGACAGGACGGTCTCCCCGATTGCGACCTGCGACACTTCGTCGACCAGCGGCTCAAGACGGCGACAACCGACCTGTATTCAGAAACGCTGGAGATGATGGAGCGATTTCTGCTGACGCGCGTGCTCCGCGAGACGGACGGCAACCAGTCGCGCGCGGCCGAGATCCTGGGAATCACGCGCGGCAAGGTCCGCGACCGGATCGCGTCGTTCCGGATCGCGGTCGACAAGAACGTGTCGATCGACCCGTAGGGCGGGCTGTGCCCACCGTCTGCGACAGAGCAGACGAACGGCGGGGCTCAACCCCGCCGCTCCTCATTTACCGCCTGGTGGGCACAGCCCACCCTACGATTGAGTTCTGTCTGCATCCTGTGTTTGATAGGCGGCTTCTCGCAGCAATCTCACGGGAGCGGGCGATGGCGATCAGTGTGGCATGTCCTGCGTGCGGGCGTCAGTACAGCGTGAAGGACGACGCGGGGGGCAAGCGGTTCAAGTGCAAGACCTGCGAAACCGTCATCGACGTCCCCGAGGGGGGCGATGAGTTCGCTGCGGACGATTACGGGGATCCCTACGGAGGGGACCTGGGTGCGGCTCCTGCGCCTGCGCCGGCCCGCCGCAAGAGCGGCGGAGGCAGCAGTGCTGGCTCAGCGGCGGCCGCCGCTCAGACGCTGGTGCCGGCGATCTTCATGTATGTCATCTGCGGACTGTCGATCCTGTACATGCTGGTCCAGATCGTCGGTACAGCGGCCGGGGTTCTCAATCCGGAAGAAAAGGATGTGGCGTTCATGGTTGGCTTTTACGGGGCGTCGTGCGCGTTCCTCGTGCGCGACGTGTTTCTGATCTACGCGTTCAGCCGGATGCAGGCGCTCAAGTCGTTCGGCGTAGCGTATGCAGGAGCCATCATCTCCGTGATTCCCGTGCTGGGAGCGCCGTGCTGCGTGCTGGGAATCCCGTTCGGCATCTGGGCGCTGGTCGTGCTGAACAATCCTTCCGTGAAGTCGGCATTTCGATAATTGCCGTCATGCCGCATGGTCGTCAGCGAACAGGCCTGGAGGATGGACGGGCTGACGCACTTGACGCATGATCGCGGACTCTGAACCGTTCACCACGCGACCGATGGAGCCTTGTATGCCGGACTACAAGCCGTGCCCGAAGTGTTCGTCCGTGGGCGCTACGAAAGTGGGATACACGTGGTGGGGTGGAATCCTCGGCCCCAGCCTGTTGACGCATGTGAAGTGCGACAACTGTGGAAACGCCTTTAACGGGAAGACCGGCCAGTCCAACACCATCGGGATAATCATGTATTCCGTGGTGATGCTCGTCGTGGTCGTGGCAGTCCTCGTGGCGCTCCGGTTATTCTTGTAGCGACAGGATTCGGGAGCCACCCCGCCGTCTCCGGCAATGCCCGCGAGCTGTGCGGCGTCCGAATCCAGGGCCGTCATTCACGACGAGACGAGTCCAAAGCGACTGACGCGCGCCGCCGTCAGCCGACACGCTCCCCTGTCCGGAGCAGAAGCTGTCCATGCGCCCGTGAGCGACCCGCGCGTCTGCGCGATTGTCCCCGAAGCATCCCGCCTCATCCCTGATGCCCTCGCGAATCATCATGCCCCTGCGTCCCGCGACTTCCGTGCGTCGAACACTCTCGATTGCCGCGATCCTGTGTGCTCTGCTCCTGCTGGCCTGGGCCGGTCAGAATCTCGGCCGGGCGCAGAACAACCCCGCTGAGCCTGCCGCCGGTGAACCTGCAGCCGCCGGATTTGCGCCGCTGGAGCATCCGCCGTCCGTCGATCCGGCCGAGGCCGTCAAGCTGTTCACGGTCCCCGACGATCTGTCCATCAGCCTGGTGGCGGCGGAGCCGGACGTGAGCCAGCCGCTGTCGATCAGCTTCGATGACCGCGGCCGGATGTGGGTTCTGCAGTATCTGCAATACCCCAACCCGGAGGGGCTCAAGGCGGTGCAGATGGACAACTGGTTGCGGACGAAATACGACCGCATCCCGCCGGCCCCCCCGGAAGGTCCGCAGGGCCGAGACCGCATTTCCATCTACTCCGACAGCAACGGCGACGGCCAGGCGGACTCCGTCAAGCATTTCATCGCGAACCTGAATCTCGCCAGCGGCTTTGCGATCGGATACGACGGCGTCTTCGTCGTCCAGCCTCCGTATCTGCTGTTCTACGCGGATCGCAATCACGACGACGTTCCCGACGGCAATCCCGAAGTCCTCCTGACCGGTTTCGGCATGGACGACGCGCATGCATTTGCCAACTCCCTCACGTGGGGACCGGACGGTTGGCTGTACGGCTGCCAGGGGAGCACAGCGACGGCCGACATCCGCGGCATCGGCTTTCAGCAGGGAGTCTGGCGGTATCACCCACTGACGAAAGAGTTCGAACTGTTCGGCGAAGGGGGCGGGAACAGCTGGGGGGTCGAGTTCGATCGCTATGGCAACGTGTACTCCGCCGGCAACGAAGCCGAGCCGCTGGTACACATGGTGCAGGGAGCGTACTACGTCAAGGGCTTCGGCAAGCACGGCCCGCTGCACAACCCGCACACCTACGGCTATTTCCAGCCGGTCAGGCACATCGGGTATCTGGGAGACAGCCTCAGCGGGGGGAGCGTGATCTACCAGGGGGGCGCATTCCCCGAGCGTTTCAACGGCAACGTGATTTCGCCCCACTGCCGGCATAGCGCGACGCGCTGGGCGACGCTGCGGCCGGAGGGTTCGACGTTTGTCACCGAGCATGCGGGAGACTTCATCACGACGACCGACATCTGGTACCGGCCGGTCGAACAAACCGTCGGACCGGACGGTGCGCTGTACGTCGCCGACTGGTACGACTTCAACATTTCGCACTCGAACCCGCAGAACCGGTCGGAGTGGTATCAGCCGAGCCGGTTCGACGGCCGGGTCTGGCGCGTCGCGCCGCCGGCGGTGAAGCCGGTGGCGACGGACTCCCTGAATCTCGCGATGCTCAGCAGCGCGGAACTGATCCCATTGCTGACTCATCACAACGACTGGTACGCGCGGCAGGCCCGGCAAATGCTCGCGGAGCGACGCGATCGGTCGGTCACGCCGCAATTGCGCGAACTGCTCGCCAGCGACGACGAGCGCACGGCGCTCGAGGGCTTGTGGTCGCTGTATGTAATCGGCTCGTTCGACCATGCGCTGGCGGTGCAGACGCTCGCCAGCCAACACGAATACCTGCGGTCGTGGACGGTGCGGCTCCTCGGCGATGCGAAAGTGATTCCCGAGACGCTGCAGCCCAGGCTGGTGGAGCTGGCGCGCACCGATTCCAGTCCGGTCGTCCGCGCGCAGCTCGCGTGCACGGCCAAGCGCGTGCCGGCGGCGCAATGCATGCCGATCGTGCGCGAACTGCTGCGGCGCAGCGAAGACACCGGCGACACGTTCATCCCGCTGCTGGTCTGGTGGGCGATCGAGAGCAAGTCGGTGAGCGACCCGGACCTTGTGCTGTCGCTGGTGGAAGAGCGCGAGGCATGGTCGCTCCCGCTGATGCGGCAGTTCATCACGCAGCGACTCGCGAGGCGGTATGCGGCCGAAGGGACCGACGACGCATTTGCCGCCTGTGCGCGGCTGGTCTCCCTCGCGCCGGATCAGACCGACACCGATCTGCTCGTCGCCGGATTTGTCGAGGCGTTGTCGGGCCGTTCGCTCGATTCGCCGCCGGCGCCGATTGCGCCCAGCATTCAGAAGCTGCTCGCCAGGCACGCCGACAATCCGGCCGTCATCGAACTGGCGCTGCGGCTCGGCAGCGCCGACGGCGTCCGCATTGCGATGCAGCGGATTGCCGACACGGCAACTCCGGAACCGGCGCGGATCGCACTGATCAAGTCCGTTGGCGAAGTCCGCGCCGCCGGCGCGATCGACGCTCTGCTGGCATTGGCTGCGCCGTCGCAATCGGATGCCGTGCAGACAGCAGCGCTCTCCGCGCTGGGTTACTACGACGACCCCGCGCTCGGCACAGCGGTGCTGCTGGCCTACCCGAAGCTCGCCGCCGGGGCGCAGGCCCGCGCGATTGAACTACTCGCCAGTCGCGCGGAGTGGTCGCCCGTGCTGATCGGCGCCGTCGAAGCGAAGTCGATCGATCCGAAATCGGTCTCGATCACCCTGGTCAGGCAGATGCTGGATCGCGCCGATGAGCCGGCCGCCGCAGCGATCACGAAGCTGTGGGGACGTGTTGCTCCGGAGACCACTCTCGAAAAAGTGGGGCGCATCACCGCCCTCTCGCAGATGCTGGCCCGCAAGCCAGGAGACGCCGCCGCCGGCGCCGCCGTGTTCGAGAAAACCTGCTCCAAGTGTCACAAGCTGAACGGCAAGGGGGAGAACATTGGTCCTGACCTCACCACCGCCGAACGCCGCGACCGCGACAAGCTGCTGTCCAACATCGTCGATCCCAGTGCCGTCGTCCGACAGGAATTCATCTCCCACGTCCTGCTGACCACCGACGGCCGCGTCATCACCGGCCTGCTGGCGGAATCGACGCCGGAGACCGTCACGATCCTCGACGAGAAGAACAAGCGGACGATCGTCAGCCGCGGTGAGATCGACGAGCTGCAGGAATCACAGGTGTCACTGATGCCGGAGAAGCTGCTCGATCCGCTGACCGAGCAGCAGATCCGCGACCTGATGGCGTACATTCAGGCGGAAGCGCCGCCGGTGGCCGGCGCGGGCGGGCAATGATGCAAGCCGGGAGGGCGAGGCTCCCGCCGAGCGGCGCGCAGGTTGACGGTCATTCGTTAGCGCTGCGCAGCCGGAATGTATCCGCCCGCGTGCGACAAGTCTCTGTTTCCGGACACACTCCCGACCGCGATAATCTCCGGAATCTGCGTCCTCTGCGTTCCGCTTACGGAATGAATCATGCCCGACTTCAAAGTCACCGAACTGTCTGACGACGTCGACTTCGACAATCTCCCGTACTGGGATGTCGTCATCATCGGCGCAGGGCCGGCGGGTCTGGCGGCGAGCCTGACGACGGCGCATCGCGCGCTGACCACGCTCGTCATTGAGGCGAAGGATCGCGCCGGCGGGCAGCCGCAATTCCTCTACGCCGACAAGCGGATCGTCGATATTCCCGGCTTCCCGGACGGCATCTCCGGCGAAGAACTCTCGCAGCGGACGTACCGGCAGGCGGTCGACGCGCTGGTGCAGTTCCGGTTCAACGAAGAGCTGGCCGGGATTGAAGACACCGACGAGCGGGTGAACGAAGAGCCGCTCAAGCGCGTCGTCACGAGCAAGGGGGAGTACCTGTGCCGCAAGGTGATCATCGCCTGCGGCCTGCTGCACTTCCCGCGTCGGCTCCCGGTGCTGGACCAGCTGGAATCGTCCAACGTGCACTACAAGAACCCGAAGATCGGCGACTACGAAGGACGCAATGTGGCCGTGGTCGGGGGCGGGGATTCCGCACTGGACGCGGCGCTGATGGTGCTGGGACGCGGCGGCCAGGTCGATCTGCTTGTGCGGGAGCAGACTCCGATCGGCAAGGGGGACAGTCTCCAGCAGATTCGCGAACTTGGCGGCCGCGTACACACAGCCACCGAGATTGCCTCAGCAAGGTTCTCCGGCGACCGGATCGAGCTCACGCTGACTTCAGGCCCGTCGCTGCTGTGCTCGCTGGCGATCGTGCAGATCGGCTTCCTCTCGGCGAAAGACACGTTCCAGCGATTGAATCTCACGCTGAACGACGACGGCAGCATCAGCATCGACCCGTACTTTGAGACCAGCCGGCCGGGTCTCTTTGCGGTCGGCGACGTGCACGGCGACATCAAGCTGATCGCAGTCGCCTGGGCGGAGGGGATTCAGGCGGCGATCCATGCGTTCAACGAGATCACCAGCCCGTACTGGCTCAACGAGAAGCGACTGAAAGACCACAAGATCGCGCTGATCGGTGAGAAGATCGCGCGGGCGGCGTCGCGGGGCGCGGTGCGGAAGTAGAAGAAACGCACAGGAGGGAACAGAGGGAACGGAGGAGGCCGCGGAGACGGGAATTGCGGCCGATTTCCGTGCACGCAGGCAGCGATCCCTGACGACTGACGATGTCAGTGGGGGGGATCAGCGCCTGTCGGAGTTCTGTCAAGTCACGCGCGAGCCGGCGGCATCGCCCGTTGCGCAGTTCGTGCTGCCAGCATGAGTGGTTGTGTTTCAGACAACGCGATCCGGCAGGCTGCCCGATCCGCGGAGTCATGTCACCGGCTCATACGAGCCAGACGTCTGCGGACGGTGGGAAAGCGTACGGCAGTCAGCTGTTGATCGCGACGGGCGATACTGACTGGCCGTTCCATGAGCCGCTGAGCGTGGAGCGCTCCTCCGGCGGAACGGGCACAAATTGCTCCGCGCGGACGACATCGATCCGCTCGACGAAAGCCGTGATGTGGTGATCGGGCATCACGGAGCGCCTCAGGAACGAGAGGATGTCGTCGATGAGATCGGAGGGAGCGATGATTTCCATCCGCACCTGCGGAGACGGGGCGCTGCCGCCGGTGACGTGCCTCCGTCCGGCACCCCGGCAGGGAACGGAAGTGAATCCGCTGGCGCCGCGCTCGATGAATTCGCTCGCCAGCCGCTCCTCGAGAGCCTCGTCGGCAATGACGACGACTTTGCGCATGCGGACCAGTCCGCGCTTGCGGGTGCTATGTTCGTGGGCGGCCAGCGGCACGTGGGCATCCAGGCCGAGAATCTCCAGCGTCAGCCCCTCCTGCTCAAAGTCTCGCTGCATCTCGTGCAGCTTCTCCATCACGCTATGGTCGACGAGCTTGGCATCAGACAGGTCGAGGGTGATGTTCTGCCGCTGGACCAGGCCGAGGTCTTCGATCTGGCGGCGGAAGGGGATCCAGTTGCTGAACACGGCCGACTGCCGCGCGACAATCCGGACGGAATTGTCGCCGGTCTGCTCGACTTCGAGGTACGGCTTGAACAGCGAGCGGATGGGCACGCCGTTCATGATGTGGATCAGGAACTTCATCCCGATGCCGATGCCGATGCCGATCAGCAGGTCGGTCGCCAGCACGGCCACGATCGTCGTCACAAAGATGACGAGCTGCTCGCGGCCGATCTGGTAGACGTGGATGAACTCGCTGGGATGTGCGAGCCGGAAGCCGGTATAGACGAGCATCGCCGCCAGCGCCGCCAGCGGAATCCGATGCAGGATGGTTGGAAACAGCGCCACGCACACGAGTAGGAATACGCCGTGCCACAGATCGGCGTAACGTGTGCGGGCGCCGTTATCGATGTTGGCCCGGCTGCGGACGATCTCGGAGATCATCGGCAGCCCGCCAATTAACGAAGCACACAAATTCGCGATGCCGACAGCCGTGACATCGCGGTCGAAGTTCGTCTTTCGTTTCCAGGGATCCAGCAGATCGACGGCTTTCGCGCTCAGCAGCGACTCCAGGCTGCCGATCGCAAAGAACATGAACACCCACTTCCAGGCCTTTGGCTGCGACAGGACGCTGAAGTCAGGTCCGGTCACTTCCCTGAACATGCCGAACATCTGTTTCGGCATGGCCACCAGGTACTGCTCGCCGAGCTGATACTGGTGGCTCTGAAGCACGTAAGAATGCTCGTGCATCAGATCGAAGGCCATTCCCATGGGCACGGCGACCGCGAGGACGACGAGCTGCGCGGGAACGGCTTTGAGCAGGATAGACTTCTTTCGCACAATCGGCCAGACGAACATGATGACCAGGCTCACAATCCCGATGCAGGCAATGGCCGGGTTGGCCTGCATGATGTAATGCGGGATTTCGCGGAGGAGTTCGAGCGGCTCGCCCCTGGCCGAAACGCCCAGCGCAACCGGGAACTGCTTGAGGATGATGATGATGCCGATCGAGGCCAGCATGCCATGCACGGCCGATGTCGGGAAGAACTCCCCCAGGATGCCGGCCCGGAAAATGCCGAACAGGATCTGCAGTACGGCGGCCGCGACTCCGATGGCGAGGGCCGCCTTGTAGGCCGCCGTGTCGCCTGCGGAGAATCCGCCGGTCATGCCGTCCCCGCCGAACTCCTGCACGCACCCGATCACGATGACGATCAGGCCGGCAGCCGGCCCTTTGATCGTCAATTCGGAATTGCTCAAAAGCGTTGTCAGGATAGAGCCGACGATCGCGGTGAAGATGCCGGCGATCGGCGGATAGCCGCTGGCGATCGAGATGCCCAGGCACAGGGGCAGGGCGATCAGAAAAACGAGGAAGCCGCTGGTCAGGTCCTGACGGAGGTACCTGACGAACCCGGCGGCGTTCCCGCGCGGGATTTCGAGTTCAGCGGACGCGTGCGACATACCAGGTCAATCTGTGGCGAAATGTGGTGGCGAACTAGCGCGAGGCGACCGGGGTCCGATTAACGAACGTGTGTGTGGGCGAGTGATCCGGGGGCGCGGGGAAGTTCGGACTCGCTTTCTCATGATGCGCGGCCGCGCCGTGGATCTCCGGTTCCGGCGGACGCAGGGACAGCAGCTTGATCGCGGCATGGTGGCGCGAGCTGACGCCTGGCTGGGGATACAGTCCGCCGCCGATGATGAGCGCCGTGAGCGCCAGAATCGCGATCCGCTCCGACCAGCGTGCCGACAGGTCGACGGAGCCGAAACGCACGGTACCGCTGAAAACGCGGAAGTACGCATGCAGGACGGCAAGGCCGTTGAGCGCGGAGGCGGCGACGACGATCGCCGCCGCGAGGGACGACTCGTGGACGGCCGATTCGATCAGCAGTTCCGTGCCGATGAAACCAATCGTCGCGGGAAAGCCGATGCTGGCCAGTCCTGTCAGCAGGAAGAACGCCGCCAGCAGCGGGGCGCGATCATAGAAGCCGTGGTACTCGGCCAGTGAGAGCCGGCCGGTACGGGCTTCGATTGATCGCAGCGTGAGTCCGAAACCGCCGAGCGCGAGACCGGTCGACAGCCAGACGCACAAGGCGCCGGTCAGCCCGACGGGGTTGGCGCTTTCCAGGCCGACGAGCACGAGCGACGATTGGCTCAGAAAAACGTAGACGAAGAACCGTCGGGCGTCCTGCTGCACCAGCGCCATGCCGGCGGCGTACACGCTGGTGACGATGGAGAACAGCGCGATCCAGTTCAGCAGCCAGCCTGGTGCAAACGGCAGGACCAGCCGCATGACGGCGTACGCGCCGGTCATGGGAGCAACGAACAGCAGGGCCGTGCCAAAGCTGGCGCGCTCGAACAGGTCGGAAATCCAGCATTGCACGGGGATCACGCCGTTGCGGATCAATGCCGCGGCGGCGAGCAGGGTCACGGCGACGACCGGCGTCGCAGCGCCGGCGGGAGTCAGGTCGATCCACAATTGTCCGGCGATCAGCAGCGCCACGGAGAGTCCCATGTGCAGCGCGAACACGCGCGGGGTCTGGCCGCGTTTACGCAGCTCGATCCAGACGGGCACGTTGGCGGCCGTCAACAGAGCGATGACGCCCCACGGGCTGCGGCAGGCGAACATGGCCAGCAGGATCGACTCGGACACGAGTGTCCGCGCGAACGAAAACCGCCGCACCTTGGTACGCAGCGTCGCGAGGATCATCAGCATCGCGAGCAGCGCCGCCAGCGGCAGCAGCGGGGCGCTCAGTTCGTCAAGGACGAGCGCTTCGTGATGCAGAACGCTGGCGGTGATGTCCCAATGATCGTGAGCGACAAAGGTGTGCAGCGTCGCAAAATCGAGCCAGGCGGCTACGGCCGCGCAGAGCGTTGCACCGGCGACGACCAGCGCCCGACGCCGTGAGCGATCCGGATCCCGTTCGAGCGAGACCCACAGGGCGCCCAGCAGCGGCAGCAGGACCGACAGTTCCAGCCAGGGGAGGTGCAGTTCGTTCATGGCTGCCCCTCCACGTCGTCAAAGTCCGCTGCCGGCTTGATCGGCTCACCGGCGAGGCAGGCGGCCCAGCGCCGCTCCTGCTGGTCACACCACCGGAACACGGCCACAAACGGACGCACGACAAACGCGTCCAGCGCCGAGTCGAGCGAACCGCGATCGAGGGCGAACCGGTAAATCACCGCTCCGACCTGCGGCGACAGCCACTTGGGCCCGATGTGTTCCGGCCGTCGGAGACGTCCGCCGACCGCGTTCTCCAGAGCGTGATAGTCCTGCAACAGCGAGGGCGCGCGCAATAACTGCAGCGTCCTGAGCGACGCGTGCCCGATGATGTGCACCAGGGCGACGTAGCGGAATCCAAGACCGATTTCGGCCGTGATGATGCCGACCTGCGTCAGCGACGCGAACGCCAGCGCGCTCTTGACGTCGCTCTGCACGCGGGCCGCCATCGACCCGAACACGGCCGACGCCAGTCCCAGCACGACGACCGCACCGCTGAGCCACGGCGACAGCTCAATCACCGGGCTGACGCGCAGCAGCAGGAAGGTTCCCAGGTGCACCGAAAGTGCGCCGTAGAAAATGGCGCTCGACGGGGTCGGTCCTTCCATGGCACGGGGAAGCCAGCCGGAGAACGGCAGCAGAGCCGACTTTCCGGCGGCGGCGACGAGAAGCAACGAGCCGATGATGAGCGCCTGGCTGGACGACAGTGCGGCGACGCCTTCGGGCCAGGGCCCGGACCCCATGAGCCCGGCGAAATCGCCAGCGCCGGTCGAGTGGTGCAGCACGATCGCCCCGATCAGGAACGCAGCGTCGGCGACGCGGTAGATCGACCAGACGCGTTGCCCGTTCTGGACTGGCGACGCGCGGTCGTGCAGGAATGCGACCAGCAGGGCCGATGACCGGCCAACCAGCTCCCAGCCGAGGACCAGCACTTCAATGGTGCCGGCGCGCGAAGCGAGCGTCATCCCCAGCAGGAACACTGCGAACAGCATGAAGTACCGGTTGTAGCCGGGTTCTCGGTGCAGGTAGCGGTTCGCGAAGGCGCCGACCGTGCCGACGAGCACGAACGTCAGGATGGCGAACGGCACCGACAGCCGGTCGAACACCAGCTTGAAGTGGAAGTGAAAACGCTCCTGCGGGATGACGACCCAGTCACCGAACTCGATCGGGACGTAGCGCATGCCGGTCGCGAGCATGAGGCCCAGGATCGCGACGGCGGCGAGCAGTCCGGTGACGACGGCCGACTCGGTGCAGACTGCGGACGCTTTCTCGCTGAGCGGCCGCGCGAACAGCGTTGCCAGTCCGAGGAGGGCGAACAGAAGCAGGGGCGGCAGGACGACGCCGGCGCCGAGCAGATTCAGCAGCAGAGTCTGGTCCATCAGGCCCTCACGGCGTGCGAGGTGGAATCGAGCTGCTTGCGGGGGG
>JAEUIG010000502.1 GCA_016795125.1 Planctomycetaceae bacterium
CCTCCTCCAGTGGGCGGTCCTGCACCCCGACGTCTTCAATGGGATAGCGGCTCAGCAACTGCGACAGGATCTCCGGGATGCGGGTGCGGTCGACTTCGAGCTTCGCGCGCGGGGGGTGGACGTCGAAGACGCGGCCAAAGCTGTCGAGGTCGGCCGGGATGGAGTTGTCGGCGAACTGCAGCGACACGACTTTATGGCGGCTGAAGCGATCGATGATGCCCTCTAGAGGTCCGTCGTGCTTGATCTCCCCCTCGTTGATGATGATGGCCCGCCGGCACAGGGCTTCGACGTCCTTCATGTAGTGACTGGTCAGGAGCACGGTGATCTTGTGCTCGGCCTGGTAGAACTTGAGGAACTCCTGCACCCGCCGCTGCGAGATGACATCCAGCCCGATGGTCGGCTCGTCGAGAAAAAGAACCTCCGGACTGTGCAGCAGGGCGGCGATCAGTTCCATCCGCATCCGCTCGCCGAGCGACAGTTCGCGCACCGGCTGGTTGATGAGCTTGCGAACTTCCAGCAGGTCCACGAGTTCGTCGAGCCGCCGCTGAAACCGGTCAGGTTCGATGCGGTAAATCTCCTGGTGCAGCCGGAACGATTCCTGGGCCGGCAGGTCCCACCAGAGCTGGTTTTTCTGCCCCATGACGAGCGAAAACCGGCGGCGGTAGGCGTGCTCGCGCTTCCAGGGGACATGTCCGAGGACGCGTGCCGAGCCGGCCGTGGGGAAGATCAGCCCGGAAAGCAGCTTGAGCGTGGTCGTCTTGCCGGCGCCGTTGGGGCCGAGGAAGGCGACCATCTCGCCGGCCTCGATCGTAAAGCTGACGCTGCGGACCGCTTCGACCCGTTTGTATTCGCGGCGAAAGAGGCCGACGATCGAGGCGCGCAGCCCCTCCTGCTTGCGATACACCCGGTACGTCTTACCCAGTTGATCCACTTCAATCGCCGGCATGCGGCGAATGGTAGCAGTCGTACGGCCAGTCACACAGCGAACGGACTCGTCGCTTCACAACGATTGACGTTCGGAGTGCGCGGGCCGATGATTCTCTCCGAGCCGCCGGCTTCAGGCCGGCGGGCGGCGGGGCCAAGCCCCGCCGCTCACCAAGAAAGCGCAGTAGTGACGTGAGCGACGATTTGAATGATGCGTCCGATCTGTCGGCGATCGCGATCAGCGTGCTGATCGTGGACGATGACGATGCGCACGCGCAGGCCGTGGCGGACAGCCTGCGGCGGATCAACTGCGACTGCACCATCGCCAACAGCGGGCGGCGCGGAGTCGAGCTGATCGAAAGCGAAGGCTTCGACATCATCATCACCGACTTGCGGATGGAGGACGTCGACGGCCTGGCGGTGCTCAACAAGGCCCGCCAGGAACTGCCGGAAGCGGAGGTCATCGTCCTGACCGGGCACAGCTCGGTGCATTCGGCCGTGACGGCGATGCAGGGCGGCGCCTACACGTACCTCACCAAGCCGCTGGACGTGCAGGAACTGCGGAACGCCGTCGAGAAGGCGTCCAGCCGCATCCGGCTCATCCGCCGCAATGCGGCGCTGTCGCGGCGTCTGGATGAGAAGTTCGGATTTGAAGGCGTCATCGGCAACAGTCCGGCGATGCACAAGGTCATCGAACAGCTCAAGAACCTCGCGCCAAGCGAGACTACGGTGCTGATCCTCGGCGAAAGCGGCACAGGCAAGGAACTCGTCGCGCGGGCCCTGCATCAGAACAGCCCGCGCAAGACCAAACCGTTCGTGCCGCTGAACATCTCCGCCACGCCGGAAAGCCTGCTCGAAGGCGAGCTGTTCGGCCACGAAGCCGGGGCCTTCACCGGAGCGGCCACTCGGCGAATCGGCAAGTTCGAGTATGCCAACGGCGGCACGCTGTTCCTCGACGAAGTCGGCGAAATGCCGATGGAGACGCAGATCAAGCTGCTGCGCGTCCTCGAGGACCGGAAGATCACGCGCATTGGTTCGAATGAGGAGCGATCGGTCAATGTCCGGCTCGTCGCGGCGACGAACGCGAACCTTAAGGAGGCGATGGAGAAAGGGACGTTCCGCCGCGATCTGTACTACCGGCTGAGCGTCGTCACAATCGAACTGCCGCCGCTGCGCGACCGCCGCGAGGACATTCCGCTGCTGATCGAGCATTTCCTCAAGGACCTGTCGGAACGCAGCGGCAAGCGCGTGCAGGGGGTCTCGCGGGCGGCGAAGCGGGCGCTGATGGCGTGGGAGTGGCCGGGGAACATCCGCGAGCTGCGAAATGCGATTGAACGCGCGCTGATGCTCGACACCGACGGATTGATCGACATCGACGACCTCAGCCCTGAGATTGCCAAGGCGGCGGGGGCAGACACCGACGGCGGCGACGCTTTCGGTCACGGCGCCGACATGCTCATCGGCCGCCCGCTCACCGAAGTGGAGAAGTACTACATCGCCCGCGCGCTGGAACTGACCGAGGGGAAGCGGGCCGAAGCCGCCAAGCTGCTGGAAATCGGCGAGCGAACGCTGTTTCGGAAGATCAAGGAGTACGGGCTTAAGTAGGGGTCAGGGGGCCGGGGTGAGGGGGCCAGTTCACACATCGCTACGCGCGCGCAAGCCGCGCAGCCTTCAGACTCGATTCATCCTGCCGATGAACACTGCCCCGTCGGAGAGCGACGAGCGTCTGGCTACCACCCGTAGAAATCGGCGCCGCCGTAGCGGATGAATTCCCGGACGCCCGGGCCGTACAGGCCGTAGTTCGGGTCGTTGTAGCCGTTGTAATACGGGCTGCCGAAGCCGATCGGCGGCGGCAGGTAGCCGCTGCCGTAATAAGCGCCGCCGTAGCCGTACGGGCTGGCATAAGTGTAGGGAACGACCGGCGGGACGGCTCCCACCGAAGGAGCGACGTAGACGTAGCCCCCCTTGCCGTCCGACGTGAAGCCCGGCGGATAGCTGTCGATTTCGTGACGGCTCGGCGCCTTGGCCGAGGCGGCGCCGGTGAGCAGCGTGACAGCGAGGATTGCAGCGGCTGAACATGCGCGGGACATGCTGTGCTCTCCTTCGACGCGTGGATCGCGAGTTGGATCAAAGCGATCCCCGTTCACGATAAGGACCGTTCAACCCGGGTGCCAGAGGAGAATGCACGGTCCGTGCCAACAACACCGGCCTTCGGCGCGATCCGTCCGCAGCGAGTCAAACGCCCGAGGGACCGATCGGGGAATCCTCCACCGCCGTTCAGGGCGCCGCCGGTGCTTCCGCTTCGGGCAGCGAATAGTGGGAGAAGAACTCCCACATCAACTCGGAGGCCTTGAAGTCCCGGCAGACCGGGCCGAGCAGCCGTTCGGGCTGGAAGTCGCCCCCCGGCCAGGTGTGGCCGCCGTCGGTGACTTCGTAGAACACGACCGGCGCCCCCTGCTCGCTCTCGAAAACCGTCTGCATCACCCGGCAGCCGTCTTCCACGGTATCCGGCAGCGGACGGCCGGTGACGTTCTTCCTGCACCCATTGTGGTCGCACCACCATGCCACGAGCTCGTTGGCATCGAGCGACGACTTGATGCCGGTGAAGCTGTCCACGCCATCGAATCCCACGATGCGGTCGTCGGTGCCGTGGATATACAGAAACGGCATGGGCCGGGGTGCATCCAGGTTCGAGATCGCCGGCGACATCGTGCCGGCGACCGGCGCGACGGCGGCGATCCGGTCGGAGAGCGAACTCGCCAGACGGTTCGTCATGTAGGCGCCGTTGGAGAGGCCGGTGACGTACACGCGGCGTCCGTCCACGAGACCTTCACTGATGAGCGAATCGATCAGCGCTTCGATGAATCCGACTTCGTCGACGTAGCCGAATTCGCTGCGGACACGCTGCCCGAGTTCGTGCCGCTCCCAGAACCGCCACATGCGGCCGAGTCCGTCGGGATAAACCGCGATGAAGCCTTTCTCGTCGGCAACTTCACTGAGGCCGGTCAGCGCCTCCATGCTTTCACCATCCATGCTGAGGCCGTGCAGTGCGATGACCAGCGGAACCGCTTCGCCCGCATGCAGACCGGCCGGCAGGTGCAACCGATAGGTCCGATCGTGCTTGGCATGTTCGATCGACCGCTCGACCGTCTGCCCGGCATCGGCATGCAATGGGCGATCGTCTGCCTGTCCCCCTGAGGCGAACGCGAGCAACATGACGGGAAGACATGCCAGTCGACGAACGAACGACATCGCAAACTCCGGTCGAAACAGGGACGCAGATGACGCAGATCGAACGGATGAACGCGCAACGCGCTTGACTAGCCGCGACCGTAAGGGAGCGAATCCGCCCGTAAGCGCTCCCTTACGGTCGCGGCTAGTCAGGTCCGTCACACCATCCGTCCGCTCCCGCATTGTTCAGGATGCGGCCGGAATCGCCAAGAGCGGATTTCTCGACCACGGTCAGTCGTGGGCCAGCAGAATGTTTCTGGCAGCGCGACTGATGGGCGTCGAGTAGTGCAGGGTCCGGCATCTTTCAACACCGTCCTCGATCACCGGTGTCGGCTGTTCAATCACGAAGTCCGCGAAATCCGGCGTGTTGAAGGCGATGAAGGCCAGGCTCAGCGATTCGATGGGATTGGCGAACCGCCGCGACACATCGGCGAACGCCACCGGGCCGGTGTCGATCTGGTACATCCGCTTCTCGTGGCTGATGTTCATCGTTTTGACCGGGCACTCGATGATGGCGCGCAGCCCGGTCTGCGGATCGGACAGTTCGGTCTGCGCCACCATCGGCGTCGTTGTCGCAGTGACGTCGCGGATCTCCTCCCAGGTCGACAGCGGGCGGACGTTTTTCGCGTAGGCCAGCTTGAGGTCGGGAATGCCCCAGACCTCTTCCAGCTTCTGAATGCGGCGATAGTCGGGAGTGACGCGGTTCTTGCGGCGGAAGATCAGCCACTGGCCGTCGCCGTAGATCGGGCAGAAGTCGTAATTATCCGTGTAGAACAGGTTCTGTTCCGCGAACGTGTCCTCGCTCTTGCAGGACGCGCACTGGTAGTAGTCGACCGACGTGCCGGCGGCGTCATCGATCAGCGTGACGCGGCTTTCGATCCACAG
>JAEUIG010000534.1 GCA_016795125.1 Planctomycetaceae bacterium
CCACAGCAACCGGAACGACTGTACGAGCTTCCGGGCCGAAGGCCGGAAAAACGACCAACCAAACACCTTGCTCCGACCCACTACCCACTACCCACTACCCACTCAGCCAAAGGCAATCGGCTCGCCGTGATAGACATGAAACGGCCGGCCGGCGTCGTCTTTCCAGGCGGCCGTTTCCGGGATGCCGAGCGAGTGGTAGATCGTCGCGGCGAGGTTTTCCGGAGTTTGCGGGGATTTCGACGGGTAGGCTCCGTCTTTGTCGGACGCCCCCACCACGACGCCGCCCGGCACGCAGCCGCCTGCGACGAACACCGACTGCACCGCGCCCCAGTGATCGCGGCCGGGCGTTTTGCTTTCCCCGGTGCCGGCGTTCACCTTGGGGGTGCGACCCATTTCGCCGCACATGACGATCAGCGTGTCTTCGAGACGGCCGCGCTCGTGAAGGTCGTCGATCAATGCCGAAAGTGCCCTGTCGGTCGGCGGCAACAGGCAGTCGCGCAACAGCGGGAAGTTGTTCTCGTGCGTGTCCCAGGTCTCGTTGTTGCCGAGGTTGACCTGGACGAGTCCGGTGCCCATTTCGACAAGCTGTCGCGCCATGAGGAGTGACCAGCCGAAGGCGTTGCGGCCGTAGCGGTCCTGGTCGCGGGGGTCGGCGTTGTGGATGTCGAAGGCGCGCTGCATGCGGGCTTCGGTCAGCAATGAAATTGCGGCCTGGCGGTGATTGTCGAAGGACTCGGCCTGGGCGGTGCGTTCGAGGTCGGCGCGCTGGCGGTCAATGATGCCGAGCAGTGTGCCGCGATCCGTCAGGCGCGACATGCTGAGTCCCTGCGGCAGGCTGAGGTTCGGCGCCTGGAACTTCAGCGATTCGGTGTGGTGCCGGCCGGTGACGAAGTGGAACTCGTAGTCGGGATACGCTCCGTACGTATTGCCGTTGAACGGCGACGCTTCGACGAACCACGGATCGCGGTTCGGTCCCATCTGGCCGCCAAACTGGCCGGGGATGGTGCGGCCGGTGCGGTGAATGAGACGCTCGGGGAGGACGATGGCCGGCGGCAGGTTGTTGCTGCGGCGCGGGAGGACGTCGCCGGCGACAGCGGCGATGGACGGCCAGTCTCCCGGCATGGGCGCGACCGCGCTGAAGCCGGGAGGCATGGGAGTGCGCCCCGTGAGAATCGAGAAATGCCCCTGCGAGTGTTCGTTATGCGGCGTGGTAAGGGAGCGGACGAGGCTCCACTTGTCGCTGCGCGCCGCCAGCAGGGGCAGATGCTCGCAGACGTGCATGCCGGAGGTGCGCGTCGCGATGGGAGCGAATTCGCCGCGGATGCCGACGGGGGCATCGGGCTTGGGATCAAAGCTGTCGTGCTGGGTGAGACCGCCGGACAGGAAGATGAAGATCGCGGAGCGGTGACGCGTCGGTCGTTCAGCAGACGAACCGGCGGCGGCTTCGCGCAGGGCGGTGACATGATTCAGCCCCAAGCCCAGGAGGCCAATCGAACCGGCCTGGAGCATGGTCCGGCGGGCGAACGGCAGGTGTTGGGGAACAGCGGGCAGTGGCATCATTGCTCCGTGACGTTGCGAAGGGGCGACCTTCGGTCTTGGCTGTGGCACGGTCGGAGACCGGCCACAACGGGTGTCGGAGACCGGCCACAACGGAGCCATTACACAGTTCAACGGCTGCTGATGCAAGACGTCGTCGCGCGTCATTGCGGGGCGGGCGGTTCGTAAATCTCGGCGTAGCAGGCGAATATGTCGGATTCGATGCCTTCGGTGCGTACGAGTTGGACGTTCAATCGCTGGGTGAGCTGCAGGTCGATCTGGTGGCGGCTGACGATGAGCGTGTCAAAGTGCGCCTGATCGACGCGGAAGTAGGGGGGGTAGTCGGTCGCGAGGAGGGCAGGGCGGCCGGCGGCGACGAAATCGAGGACGAACTGGGCATCGACGGCGCAGACCTCGTCGGGGGGCAGAGTGTCCATGAGGGCTCGAGCAAAGCGGGGGGAGTCGTAGTTGATGTCGTTCCAGTGGCGCAGGTGGACAGAGAGTGTGCGGAGGCCGCAACCGGGGAGGAAGGCGAGGCCGAGGAGCGATGCCAGAATGACGCCGGCTATGGCGTGCACAGGGTCAGGAGTTGTTGCGCTGCTGTTCCGGTGAGTGAGTTGTGCGAGTCGCCGTGCGGCGGCATCCAGTGCGGAAGCGAGGGGGACGAACATCAGGCCGGCCGGGTAAACCCAGTAGCCGTAGACCGGGTGGTCCGGACCGACGAAGACGCAGATGAGGTAGACAGCAGTCAGCCCAAGGCCGCCAACCAATAGAAGAGTGGAATTGCGGGTGGCGATGCCGAGGCCGGCGCCGAACAGAAGAGCGGCGGCGGGGATGACGCACTGGATGGCTCCGATGTGCTCCCACATGACGGGCAACTGGTAGCGAAACGACTCCCACGGCGCGATGGCCCGCAACCACATAGGCCCGCCGGAGGTGTCGCCCAGTTGATTGCCGAGTTGTTCCCGGAAGATGTCCGGGGCCATCGCAATCAGTGGCAGCCAGGCACAGAACACGACGATCGATGTGAGCGTCAGCACGGCGGGATTGACCAGCCGCCCCCAGCCGCGGGACGACCCGGCGACGATGAGTCCGAGCTGGATCGCATAGATGATGGCGAAAAAGTGAGTCAGTCCACCGAGTCCGAGGCAGGCGCCCATCAGCAGGAGCCATCGGCGGCGCTGGTCGGATCGCCAGCGCAAGACCGCCAGGATTGCGAGCAACCCGAACAGTGCGCACAGCGTATCGGGCCGGGCACAGATCGCCGGGAAGTAGAACCACCGCGACAGCGAAAACAACGCAGTGCCGGCGAGGGACGCCATGCAGCCGGCGCCTGCAGCGAGCGACAGTCGATAGACGCACGCGACCAGCGCGAGCCCGGCGAGCGCCGAGGTCAGGCGTGCAGTGCCATAGACATCCGGCAGCAGCGAGTACAACGCTGCCTGGAAGTAGAAGTACAGCGGCGGCTCGGAATAGAGCACGTGGTCGGCGTGGATGAAGACCGACTCCGGGTTGCGGGCCGGGACATGCGGAAGTCGTGGCACTCCGCCCTGCAGGATTGTCAGGCCGGGAACGGCGTAGAAGTCTTCGTCGTAGCCCCCCGGCTGGTGGTACATCACCGGCATGCGGAGCGCGAGGAACAGGGCGCCGATCAGGGCCAGGCCGATCCACGCACTGCGGCGGGAAACGCCGCTGCCGGCAGTGCGCGATCGCTCAACAGCAGCGTCGGAATTCATCGAAGCGCGTGTGGGTGACAGACAGCAAGGTGCGGCGGCCGGCGAAGCGTAAAATGGTCGCGTCGTACGGAAGCGAATCCGGATGCGCTCCCTGACGGTCGTGGCCAGTTTAATACGACGCGGGCTTGCGCACGACCAGCAGCAGTTGCAGCACTTCGAGGTCGCGATCGTCGAGTGCACGGAACTTCGGGCACAAGTGCGGACGGAGCGTCTGGAGGTAGCTGCGGTCGGCGGTCGCCAGCGATTCGCAGGAGACGACTTCGAATCCGGCATCGATCGCGGCCGAGACCAGTTGTGAGCAGCGGACGCGGTTGCTGGTTTCGATGTGCGATGTCA
>JAEUIG010000535.1 GCA_016795125.1 Planctomycetaceae bacterium
GGACGCCCTCAGCCGGACCGGCGCCCCGACGACGATCGACGGCCTGAGAATCACCGTCGGCACCGACGAGCAGATCGACGGGTTTCTCGACAGCATCCGAACCATCGTTTCCGCAATTTGACTGGGGTGCGAAGGTTCCAGGGCGCCTTCAACACCACCTTCACACCTTCACTCCTGTTAACCTTCGCACCGTTTCCTCCCATGTCCCGCTCCGCCGACATCGCCCGCAAGACTGCCGAGACCGACATCACGCTGCGCCTCGAACTCGACGGCGCAGGCGTTTCGGACATTGAGACCGGCGTCGGCTTTTTTGATCACATGCTCACGCTGTTCGCGAAGCATGGCCTGTTCGACCTGACGGTCCGTGCGAAGGGAGACCTGCACGTCGACCATCATCACACGGTCGAAGACGTGGGCATCTGCCTCGGGCAGACACTGGCCCGCGCCCTCGGCGACAAGCGGGGCATCGCCCGCTACGGCTCGATCACGCTGCCGATGGAAGAGACGCTGGTGACGTCGGCGATCGACCTCAGCGGCCGGTACTGGTACGTCGGGAAGTACACCTTTCCGACTGAGAAGATCGGGGAGTTCGACACGCAGCTGGTCGATGTCTTCTGGCAAGGCTTCGCCGCGAACGCGCTGATGAACCTGCACCTCGTGCTGCACCACGGCGACAACAGCCACCACATCGCCGAGGGACTGTTCAAGGGGACCGCCCGCGCCCTGCGGACCGCCGTCGCTGTTGATCCTCGCCAAACGGGCGTTCCGTCCTCGAAGGGCGTCCTGTAAGGCGCGTCGTCACGCAGCGGGAGCTCACGGGAACCGCCTGCGGTTTTGCCCCCTCCCGGCGTCAGTTTTTCCGGAACCTTAACGCGCTCAGTGGTGTCGCTCTCGGACTCCGCTCCCTAGACTGATGCGACTCTCCTCCACATGGACGCTCCCCAGGAACTCGAGTCGCCCGTTCGCGCTGCTGCCAGCGCTCGTCCATCGGAGTTGGCGAGCGGTCGGGACAGCACGCTGCGCGAGCTGCTGCGCGTCGCGGTCCCGTTGATTGTCAGCTCGGGCTCGCAGTCGCTGATGCACGTCACCGACCGCATTTTCCTCACGCACTCGTCGGTGGACGCCGTCGCGGCGTCGCTCCCGGCCGGCGTCCTGTTCTGGGCGATGCTCTCGCTGCCCCTAGGCACTGCCGTCTACACCAACACCTTCGTCGCCCAGTACACAGGCGCCGGCAGACCCGAACGCGTGGCCGCCGCACTCTGGCAGGGAGTCCGCTTCGCGATCGTCTGCGGGCTGCTGCTCGCCTGTTGCGGGCCCTTCGCGCCACAACTGCTGAGCTGGACCGGCCACACCGGCCGCGTGGCGGAGATGGAAGTCCAGTATTTCTCCATCTGCTGTTACGGCGGGCTTCCCGCGTTGCTGTCGATCGTCTGTTCGTCGTTTTTCAGCGGGCGGGGACGGACAGTCATTGTGATGTGGATCAACATGGCGGCGGCGCTGTTCAACGCGCTGCTGGCATACCTGTTCATCTTCGGCATCGGGCCGTTTCCCGAATGGGGCATCGCCGGCGCCGCCTGGGCGACGAACATCACCAACCTGTGTTCGAGCACCATGTTCGCGGTGTTCGCCGGTTACTCGATGCTGAAGGAGGGCTATCCGCTGTGGCAGACATGGCGATTCGACCTCGATCTGACGCGCCGCATGCTCCGGTTCGGGCTGCCGACCGGCGTCCAGTACCTCGTCGACGTGGGCGCCTTCCTGCTGTTCACCGTGTTTGTTGGTCGGCTGGGGACGCCGGACCTGGCGGCGACAACGATCGCGTTCAATCTGAATTCGCTGGCCTTTATCCCGATGTTCGGCCTGGGAACGGCGGTGCTGACTGTCGTCGGGCGGCGTATGGGAGAGCAGCGACCCGATGAAGCGGCGCGAACCGCCTGGTGCGCATTCGCCGTGGCCTCGGCCTACATGGGCGTGTTCATCGTGCTGTACCTCACGCTGCCGCAACTGATGCTGCTGCCCTACGCACCCAACGAACCGGACAAGCTGGCGGAATTTGAAAAAGTCCGGCCGATCGTCGTGGTGCTGCTGCGCTTCGTGGCGCTCTACTCGTATTTCGACGCGATGGCCATCGTGTTCGGGTCGGCCATTCGCGGCGCCGGGGACTCACAGTTTTCGCTGTGGTGGACGTTCGCCGCAAGCTGGCTGCTGATGGTCCTGCCGACCTGGATGGTTGTCCGCTATGGCAGCGGCTCCCTTGTGGACTGCTGGTGGGCGGTCTCGGTTTACATCATCGTGCTGGGCTTTGGATTCCTGCTGCGCTTCCGGCGGGGGCGCTGGCGCACGATGTCGGTCATCGAGCAGCCGTCTGCCGCGCACTGAGTTGCTGCCACCGGGCGGCGGGGTTCAGCCCCGCCGCGTCGCCGATGAAGAATCCATCAAATCCGGGCAGTATCGTCAGGACGGATTTGACGGTTAGGAATGGCGCTGCTAGAGTTTTCTTCGGTGACGTAGGCTCAGCCGTCCAGAAAGATGCCGTTCAGCCGCATGGGAATGCGGGCCGACATCAGGCTGAGATGCACACGGAGGGCTGAGCCCGCTCACTGCACACCCGGCAGACCCGTTCTGCGGTCCGGATGTCGGTGTGCCGTCGAGCGTCCATCAAGGAGGAGTTGCATGCTTGCCGACAGCACAATGACGCCCGCGGGTTTGGAAACCCACACAGACGATCTGGTTGCACGCGTGGAACGGATCGTGCGCTGCCGGACTGGCGGGCGCATCCGCGACCTGCGAGTCGAAGTGCAGGGGGGCGACGTCATCATCAGCGGGATTTCGTGCACTTACTACGCCAAGCAATTGGCGACGCACGCCGCGCTGGGAGAATTCGACGATCTCACGCTTTCCAACGAGATCGAAGTCATGTAGCCGCGCGGGCCACCGGGGCGCGCCACACGTGCGTTCGCATGTCCCGACTCACGGGACGAGCGCTGCCGTCGTGGTTGTCAGGTCGAAGTGGCCGTAGAGCGTCTCGTGATTCCGCAGGATGTAGAACTTCAGCGGATTGAAGGTCGAAAACTGCGGGTGGCTCAGGATGTAATTGACGTTCTCCGGCGTAATCGTCTCCCACTGGTGCAGACCGACCAGGACGTCGCCAGACTGCACGCCGTTGCGGGACGCGGGGCTGTCGCTGCGAACCTGCGTGACGGAGAGCCCTCCCTTGTACGGCTGCCCCTCGAGGGCAGGGTCCCCGGAAGCGACCTTGCTCACGCGGACTCCCACCACCTTCCAGATGCGTTCCGCGAGCGGATCATCGGTCGCCTGCGACGCGGCCTCGACGGACGAATCCGGCAAGGTGCGGCGAGCGGGCGTAGCCCGTTCCGGCGAGAGCGCCGCAATGGTCAGCTGCAGGTTCTCGCTGATTCCGGCGCGCTCGATCTGCAGATCGACCACGTCGCCGGGACGACGGCCCAGCAGAATGCGTTCGAGGTCGGCGGCGTCGATCACCAGTGCGTCGCCCGC
>JAEUIG010000600.1 GCA_016795125.1 Planctomycetaceae bacterium
CATAAGTCGGCAACCAGCGCAATTCTTCCGGGGTGATGACCCGTCGCGCGCCTCTTTCGCGGATCAAATAGCTCTGTTGCTCCGGCTGGTCGACGACCCATGTCCCGGCCTGCAGTTCGCTGGTCAATTGGGCATCAGGCAGCGAACCCGCGATCGCACACTTTGCGACAATCGCTCGCACGTACTGCTGGACGGGACGATCAGCGGTCGCGAATTTCAAGACGATCCAGGACTTCGGCACCGTCCCATCCGCAACATCATCGAAATACGCAATGTCGATCTGCACACCGGCCGCGGACGCGCCGCCGATGTATCGCCGAACGACACAGCGTTCCTGATCCACAAAGAGAGTGCGCGTCGCTGCATCGCTGATCGCCGAGGACTCGCTCAATACAGTGCAGGGCGCGCCGTCGATGCTCGCCGTCCCGATGATGCGAAGATGCTCCGTTCGGATGCCAAGAGCGGCGTGCAGCGGGCAGATGGCCAGCAACGCCGCCACAAGCTCCAGGGTCTGCAACTGCTCGTTCGGGTCCTGTTCCAGGCAGAAGCAGGCCCAGTCGGCCGATCCGTATTCCGGCAGCGTGTACAGCACGGCTCGCGGGTAGGCGTCGCCGTCGGCGGTCCAGAAATCGCGCAGTTGGTCGCCGTCGAAACTGCGGAGAAACTGCTGCGACTGACGCTGTTCGGCAGTGGCATCTGCGAAGTGATTCAGCAATGCGCGCGTGTAGGGAGCGCCCAGCCGTTCCGGGTACGCGGTGCCGATGGAGGCGGTGATCGATTTCACCTGCGCGGCGTCGTACCCGTGCGGTCCGGCCGCGCTGCGACGGCCGGTGTAAATATACCTGTTGCCGTCGATCCGAAGCGTGGCCTCTGCCGCATTGTCGCCCGTTTGATCCGCGACGACCCACTCCGCGTCGCTGCGTGCGAAGCGATCGCTGTCGGAACGGGGTCCACGCCGCCACTGAAGTTCGATCGCCGGTCGTTGCTGCGCGCGCTCCTTCCAGCTCGCGAGCACTGTCTGAACGTCCGCTGCGGGGACGTCTGCTGCAAGCGCGGTCGCCGCATCCAGCGACAGCAGGAGCACTCCGATCATAAACCGGAAAGCGCGCATCAGTGGCTCCGTTCCGCAGCGACCGGCCGCAATCGCATCGTCCGGAACCGATGTTCGCTCCGCGCGGCAAGTCCAATCTGCCATTCGCCGGAGTTCCCGCGAGGCAGCGTTGCTTCGGCCAGCGGGAGACCGTTCAGCGACAGTGTTGCGCGCTCTCCTGCGAGCACAACTTGAATAGCGTTCCAGTGCCCCAGCGCCAGACTACGCTGCGCGACCGGATCGGCGGTCGCGATCCAGTTTCCACGTTCATCGACGAAACCTCCGCTGTTGTGTTGCGGCCAGTCGATCACGCCGCGAATTTCGCGCGGCGCACCGGCAGCGGCGTTTTCTCGACGAAGAATGATTCCCAGCGGTGCGGGTGCATCGCTGAAAAACTCGAAGCGGACCTCAACGCTTTCGAATGCCTGATGAGTGACCAGCTCACATGCGCCGTTGACGGAGAGCACTTTGTCATCAATGCTCGGAACACCGCCGGTCGCCGTCCACTCGCTCAGCGGGGCGACGTCAAACAGCGGGCGGTATTTGGGCTGCCGTGCGCGCGACTTTCGCGACTGCCGCCACAGCCAGTCATACAGCGCGGGCGTGCGATAGGCCTCGGTCCAGCAGTCGTGGCCGTCGGAGTCGTATTCGGTGAGCCGTGCGTCAAGTCCAGCGGCGACGAGTTGCGCGTGTATCCGCTGATTGAACTCCACAAGAGTCGCCGCGTCGCCCCGAGTGCAGAAGTTCCATATCGGCATGGTCACCGCGGCGAACGCGCTGACGGCCTCGGATTCCGGCATGTCGCACGTGGCCGACGCCAGCGGCACGATGGCGGCGAAGCGGTCGGCAAACGCTGCTCCCAGCCGCCAGGCGCCATTCCCCCCGGCCGACGGACCGGTGAGGTACACCCGGTCCGGATCGATGCCGTACTCCGTCACCGTTTGGTCCAGCACCTCCAGCAGTCGCCGCGTATCGTCGCTCTCCGGCGACCACGACCCGTCGATCCGGCACTGCGTGGCTAATATCGCGAAGGGAAACCGCGCCTTGAGTTCCCACACGGCAGAACCGAAGTTGTTGCTGATCTGCTTGACCCCATCGTCGCCGTTCTCGCCGACGCCGTTGAGGAACACGATCAGCGGCAGCTGCTCCTCCGCCACCCGTTGATGCGGAATAAAGACGACATGGCGGCTGCCGTCGGTGTGAGTGCGGCAGGCGAATCCTGTCCGGCCCTGGGCCAGCCAGTCTTCGAACTGCGACCGCAGCGACGGCAGCAGCCAGGCGATGTCGCCAATGACCACGGCGGCGATCACCACCCCGGCAAGTCGAGTCCAGTGATGGGAACGATTGTTGAGGATTGAGCGTTTCGCGTTCAGCACACATCACTCTCAAAACGGTCTCTCTCAATCCTCAACGCTCCTAAAACTCCCCCACCGCCTGGCTGTCGTCGCGAATACCCAGCAATTGGAACACTCCCAGCAGGTTCGCATCCGGCACCGGGCCGACGTCGACGCCGCGCGGCGGCGTGGTGACGCGGGAGTCGATGTTTTCGCTGAGGAACCGCACCGAGCCGTCCGCGAACAGGAAGTGCGCGCCGCCGGGATGGTAACTGCTGAAGCCGTCGCGCGCCGTGAAGTTGCTGAACGGCGGAATGACCTGCTTGTTCGCGGACGTCATGAACACGCCCGGCGGGTCCGGCAGCTCGTTGATCCGCCAGTAGCAGCGTCCCAGGCAGACGCTCGCGCCCCCGGGATCGGGCCCCAGGACGTCGGACGTGCCAATCCACGTGGCGCTCCCTTGAAACCACGCACGCTCGCCGATGGCAATGGTGTGGCTCGATCCATCCGTGATGTCGCCGATGCTCACATGGCTGCCGGTGTAGAACAGTCCGTTGTTGGGACCGGTTTTGCGGTCGTAGTCCGGGAAGTACGTCCCGGCGACGGGGCCGTACGGCTCATGCGGCGGGAAGTATCCGCAGCTGCCGACGTAACTGGACGAGCCCCCGCCGAACCCCTTTTCGGTCGGATCAGGCCAGTCCCGATCGAGATCGCGATAGTTCGGAGCGAGCGGGGCCGACGACAGGGTCTCACCCGCGAGGTCGTCCACGCAGCGGAACACGGCGAGCTGCGTCTGCGCGAGCTGTGGCTCGGCGGAGGTTTCGAGGAAGTGTTCGAGCGGGTGATAGATCTGCAGCTTGTCGTACAGGCTGGACTGTTCGAGGTAGGGGAGCAGATGCGCGCCCCAGGCGAAGCTGGACTCGGTGAACTCCCAGGAAATGCCGTCGCTGGCGACCTCAGGGGCGGTGTATCCGGGCGGGAACCCGTCGTGGACATCGTGATAGTTGTGAAGCGCGACGCCGAGCTGCTTGAGGTTGGACAAACACTGCGTCCGCCGCGCCGCCCCGCGCGCCTGCTGGACCGCCGGCAGAATCAGCGCCACCAGGATCGAGAGGATGGCCAGGACGACGAGGAGTTCGATGAGCGAGAACCCGGTCCGTTCGTGTCGCAACGGAACGCACATGCTCATTCGTCCGCCCCGAGGCCCGAGTCGCTGCGATTGGAACAACGTCTGTCCGTCAGCGGATACGCAACTGCAGATCAGTCAGCGAACGCGCGCAGCGAAAGAATCGCGGCAGCATTCTTGCCAGGCGCGAATCGTAAACGCAAGGTGGCAATGTCGAAAACCATCGGGATTCACGTCCGTACGGGGAAATACCCGTGATCGAGTGGTTTTTCTGGATCGGCGTCACGGTCCGTCGACAAAAAAAGCCACGGGATCAACCCCGTGGCTCGGTAAGGAGACTTGGCGACGGACTACTTGCTGACCATCT
>JAEUIG010000608.1 GCA_016795125.1 Planctomycetaceae bacterium
ATCGTCACACTCTCTTCGTGGCAGGAATTCCATCAGCAAGTTAACAGCCTCGAATCTAAACGGGGTTTTGTGTGGCGCGGGCAAAAAAAGGACGAGACTCGCGGCTGGTCTCTTCGGTCCTCATTTGACCGCGCAGACCAGAGTAAGAACCAGCATGACCGTACCGAGAGCCTGAAACGCCACCTGGGCAATTTCAAGGACGCAATGAATAAGAGCGTTCGGACAAAACTGGTCTTTGCGAGTTCAGGCGGTTCTGAGACTCTGCGGTTTTTCCTGTTCAAGGAGGAACCGCCATGTCTGCTCGCTTGCTGACGGATGAACTGTGGAACGAGATCGAAGCACTCTTCCCTGTCTACGAACCCTCGCCCGACGGAGGCCGTCCGCCGGTCGAGAACCGGGTGGTCCTCACGTGCATCCTGTTCGTGCTCAAGACCGGCATCGCCTGGGAGGACCTGCCGCTCGAAATGGGCTGCTCGTACAAGACCTGCAAGCGGCGGCTGGCCGAGTGGTCGGAGCTCGGTATCTGGCAGCTGATCTTCCTCAAGCTGCTGACGCGCCTGCGGGCCGCAGGCCGTCTGCAACTGGCCGATGTGCTGATCGACGCCGGCCTGGTGAAGGCCCCGCTGGGCGGACAAAAACCGGCCCGAATCCCACGGATCGCGGCCGGTCTGGCAGCAAGTATCATCTGATGACCACCCTGACCGGCATTCCTCTGGCCGTCACCCTGACAGAGGCCAACCTGCACGATCTGCGTCAGCTTCTGCCGCTGGTGTTCCTGGAGTTTCCGTCCATCGGCGGCAAACCCGGGCGCCCGCTCGACCGACCGCGCAGCGTCACGACCGATAAAGGTTACGACTGCCAGACGACGCGCGACCTGCTGGCGTCCGTGGGGATCGAAACACACATTCCCAAACGCGGCACGGACGACACGAACCACCTCGGCCGCGTCCGCTGGCCGATCGAGCGGACGCTGAGCTGGCTGAAACAGTTCCGCCGACTGCGGATTCGCTGGGAACGCCTGTCGCACCTGCACGAAGCCTTCCTCACTCTGGGTTGTTCACTGATTGCTTGGAGACATCTAACCGGCCAGTAGGTTTTGTCCTTTGGCTCTAAGTCGTACCCTGGTGTGCTTCCGCACGATGACGCTGATGTTTGGGCGTTAGGTCAGCACTATGGACTCAAGACCCCTTATCTTGATTGGACGTTGTCTCCATACATCGCAGCGTATTTCGCCTTCAAAGACGAGATTGAGTCGGATGACAATTATCGGTACGTCTTTGCGTTGAACAGGTCGATTAAGCTGCTGATATCGAAGCGGAAGAAGGCAAGTCAAGTGTTATCTTCAGATCGGTCCGTGCCCTTCGTAGACCGACTGTCGCACCCAAGTCCGCGCTTCGTGGCTCAAAAGGGAATCTTTACGGAAGCCTTTCAGGGGAACGATATTCAAGAGTACGTCCCGATCTCGTCACGCAAGAGGTCAGGTGAAGTTGTAATTGTGAAATTTAGGATTCCGACTTCGGATCGGGAACAATGCTTGAGAGCTTTGCATTTGATGAATATCGACCATACGAGTCTCCTGCTCGATTTTGGTGACGTTGTTGAGCGCTGCAACAATATATTATCGCCCGTCGCGAGCGCCTGATGCGGAACGTTCTGCGGCGAACATTGCGATGCTGGTGTGTCTACACTTTCCCTTTTGTCGGACACGCACGCTCCCCGCAGGTTCACGCCAGCAGTTCTTCGATCACCCGCCCATGCACGTCCGTCAGCCGGCGATCAATCCCATTATGCCGAAACGTCAGCCGTTCGTGGTCGATGCCTAAGAGGTGGAGCATCGTGGCGTGGATGTCGTAGCAGTAGGTCGGGGTCGCCGGGTCGGCCGGCTTGTAGGACCATTCGTCGCTGTCGCCGTAGGTGGTGCCGCCTTTGATGCCGCCGCCGGCGAGCCAGTTGGTGAAGACGAAGGGGTTGTGGTCGCGGCCGAGCGAGCCCTGGGAGCAGGGCATGCGGCCGAACTCGGTGGTCCAGAGGATCAGCGTGTCTTCGAGCAGGCCACGCTGCTTGAGGTCCTTGATGAGTGCTGCTGCCCCGCGCGAGAAGCCGCGGCCCAGCGGCCAGTGGTCGCGGGCGAGGTCTTCGTGCGAGTCCCAGTTGCGGCGCGGGTGGCCGTTGTCCGCTCCGCTCCAGATCTGGACGAACCGCACGCCCCGCTCCAGCAGACGGCGGGCGACGAGACAGTTGCGGCCGAAGTAGCGGGTCTCGTCCCCCTCGTTCATCGGTGCGTCGGTCGTCACGGTCGGTGCGTCGATGCCGTACATTTTGAGGATGTGTTGCGGTTCGCCGGACAGGTCGAGCGCCGCCGGCGTGCTGAGCTGCATCCGGGCGGCAAGTTCATAGCTGTGGATACGGGCATCGAGCCGTGAGTCGCCGGGCGATTGCTCAGCGTGGCGGCGGTTGAGCGCGCCGAGTGCTGCGAGGACATCCGGTTCGCTGTGGGAATTGACGTACGTTCCTTCGGGCGGGAACAGGTCGTCGATCGGATTCGCCGCGTGCGGGCGGATCATCGTCCCCTGGTGCTCGGCGGGGAGGAACGCAGAGCCCCAGTTCTTCGGGCCGTTGGGGGCGAAGCCGCGCGGGTCGGGGAGCACGACGAACGTCGGCAGCTCGTCGGTCAGGCTGCCGAGACCATAGCTGATCCAGGCCCCCATGCTGGGGAATCCGGGGAGAATAAATCCGGTGGCCTGCATGAACGTCGCCGGGCCGTGGACGTTCGACTTGCTGACCAGGTTGTGGACGAACGCCATGTCGTCGACGCACTCCCCCAGCGGGGCGACGCAGTCGTTGATCCACTTGCCGGACTGGCCGTACTGCTGCCAGGCCCACGGCGACTGCATGGTCTGGCCGGGCTTGGACTGGAACAGCTCGACGCTTTCGCCGGGGT
>JAEUIG010000623.1 GCA_016795125.1 Planctomycetaceae bacterium
TCGGCAATCGTCACATCGGGGGTCGCGAGCTTCTCATGGTACCGGCGATCGCGGCCGATCCATTCGATCGGCGTGTCATCGCCGCGGTGCGCGATCAGGTCGCGGGCGAATTTGGACAATGGGGCAAGCGGATCGTCGTTGATCTCGGATCCAGCCACGATGGGAACCGTCTCGTCGAGGAGCGACGTCAGCATCCGCAGCATCCGGGTCTTCCCCTGGCCACGGAGGCCGAGGAACAGCATGTCGTGCTGCGACAGCACGCCGTTCACGATTTCCGGGATGACGGTCTCGTCGTAACCGACAATTCCGGGAAACAGCGGCTGCTGGGAGCGGAGCTTGGCGATCAGGTTCCGGCGCATCTCCAGCTTGACGGGCAGGCTGCGATAGCCGGACTGGCGGAGTTCTCCAAGTGTGCGAGGTTGGGACATGGGGTCGATGGAAGATCGTCGATAGTCGATGGAACGGAAGAAGCGGACGAATGCACTCTAGACCGCCGGCCGAATGTCGGGTAGTGGTGGACGGCGGAAATCGACGATAGAATCGATCGGCGAGGATTCAGGATTCGGGTATCAGGATTCAGAGACGGCCCGAGCCTGGCGATGATTGCAATGCACGCAGTTGACCCGGTTTCTGGCCCCCGACCCCTGGCCCCTGCACATGGCCGACATCGTCCTCATCAACCCCAAGTTCGAAGTGTCGTTCTGGGGCATGGAGTTCGCCCTGCCATACTTCGGCAAGGGAGCGAACCTTCCGGTCGCCTGCCTGCCGCTGCTGGCAGCCCTCACTCCCGAAGGGCACACGCTGACGCTGATGGACGAAAATGTCGCGCCGCTCGATTATGAACGGCTCGCCAAGGCGGACATCGTCGGCCTGACCGGGATGAGTGTGCAGCGGTTCCGCATGACGGAGATCCTGGAAGACCTCAAGCAGCGGGGGATGTTCACGGTTGTTGGCGGTCCCTGGGTCACAGTGCAGGAGGACTACTTCGGCGAACTGGCGGACGTGATTTTCATCGGTGAGGCGGAGGACACCTGGCCGCTGTTCCTTCAGGAATGGAAGGCGGGCACGCATGCGGCGCGTTATGAGCAGTCTCAGCCGACCGACATGTCGAAGGTCCCGTGCCCGCGCTACGACCTGCTGCCGTCGCACCGCTACCTGATCGGCAGCATGCAGTTTTCGCGCGGCTGCCCGTTTCAGTGCGAGTTCTGCGACATCATCATCACGTTCGGCCGGCGTCCGCGACTGAAGACGTCCCCGCAGGTCATTGCCGAACTGGACGCGCTGCACAAGAGCGGGCTCGACCTGGTGTTTATTGTCGATGACAACCTCATCGGCAACAAGAAGGCCGTCAAGGAGTTGCTCCGCGATGTCTCGGCATGGCAGGAAGAACACGGCTACCCGCTGAGCTTTTTCACCGAGGCATCGCTGGACCTGGCCGAAGACGATGAGCTGATGGACCTGATGGTCCAGGCCAACATCCAGTGCGTGTTCATCGGCATTGAAACCCCCAATGAAGACTCGCTCCGCGAGACCAAGAAGCATCAGAACGTCCGCGAGAAGGGGGGCACGATCCTCGACAAGGTGAAGCACATTCAGCATGCCGGGATCGAAGTCTGGTGCGGGATGATCGTCGGCTTCGACAACGACAAGTCCGACATCTTCGACATGCAGATCAAGTTCCTGACCGAAGCCCGGATCGTGCATGCGATGGTCGGCATGTTGCACGCAATTCCCAAAACCCCGCTGCACGCGCGGCTGGCCGAAGAGGGTCGGCTGGATTGGTCGGACAAGTCGGAGTTCGGCACCAATGTTGTTCCGCTGCACATGTCGCGCGAGGAACTGAGCGACGGGTACATCCGGGTCATGCAGGAATTGTACGAACCGCGCGCTTACTTCGACCGGGTGGACGCCTTGTACCTCGATCCCCAGTTCGCACCGGGCGAAGTGCAACGGAAGTATCTCGCAAGCCATCCGCTCCGCCGGCTGAAAGCACAGGCCTGGAACGGCATCCGGGGTTGGGTCGTCTACAAGCGCCTGATGTGGCGGGTCAAAGACGCCGGACTGCGCGCGATCTATCGCGAGCGGCTGATGAACCTCTGGCGCGTGCGGAAGGATCCGTATTACTTCTTCGTTTACGCGCTCAAGTGCGCTCTGCACTACCACTATCACCGCATGCTGCAGCGGATGACGCAGTCCGACCGGGCACTGGTCAACTCGTTCTGAAGAAGTCCGCGGAATCTCACAGCGCTTCTCGACGAAAGCGTCGTCGCGCGCACTTCGCTTCGTGCGAGCCCCCTGTTCTCCCCTCTCCCTCCGGGAGAGGGGTCGGGGGTGAGGGCGAGCAACAGTCGACGCCCTGCCCGGCAATCGGCATCAAGGGCGACGAGCGCATCAACAAACCAGCCAAATCCGCAATCCCGGGTGGCCAATGTCTCGATCGCGAACTAATATCAGCGCTGACTGATCCGTTCCTGCGGGGGGCCGACATGCATCGGGCGGGCTGCTGCCGATCCGAACATCCGCAAATTGGGAGGCGCGACCTGCTGCATGTCGGCGGTTTGTCGCTCCTGGGCACCGGTTTGTCGCACCTCCTGCGACTGGAACGTCAGGCCATCGCCGCCGCGGCTGCCCCTCAAGCGAAATCAGTCGTCTTCATTTTTCAGTCCGGCGGGCCTTCTCAACACGAGACTTTCGACCCCAAGCCAGCAGCGCCCGATGCTGTCCGCGGCGAGTACGGCGTCACCCAGACCCGGCTGTCGGGAGTGCACTTCTGCGAACACTTGCCGAAGCTGGCGGCGCGGGCTGACCGGTTCTCGATCGTCCGGACGCTGCATCACGTCGCCGGCCGCGAGTTTCGTAACGAGCACTCCAGCTGCCATTACCTGCTCCATGCAGGCGCGACTGCGCTGCCGGTGGGCGACACCAATGCGACGATCAGCGCGCCGCGCGCGGGGCGGATGGCGTGGCCGTCAATCGGCTCGATGGTCGCCTACGCCGCGCCGGCGACGAACGGAACGGGGCTGCCTGCCGTTGTGGAGCTGCCCCGCGGCAAGCTGATGAACTATCCGGGACGCGACCCCGGCCTGCTTGGCCCGAAATATGCTCGCTGGGGCGTCGATCTCGCGGCCGAGTGCAAAGCCCCGGATGCAGCCGGCTCGTGTCCCAACTGCTTCAGCCATGACGATCCCAACGATCTCTCGCGGGCCGCCGGTCCCGGACCGAACGCCTGGTGGGACAATTCCAGCTGCCGCAACCCGGAGTTTCATCTACCGAACCTCGGAATGTCCGACGTCATCAGCCTGCCGCAGATCGGACATCGTACGGAACTGCTGGGGCGTCTGGAACAACTGCGAGTCGGCCTCGACGCGCCCGAGCATCGCGCGGCGATCGGCATCGCCTACGATGCGCATCGCGAGCAGGCGCTGAGACTCGTCCTGAATGCCGCGCAGCGGGGAGCACGGAATCCATTTGACCTCTCGCAGGAGGCGGACTCGATCCGCGACCAGTACGGCCGCGAGGAATGGGGGCAGGGTTTCCTCGTCGCGCGACGGCTGGTGGAGGCCGGCGTGCGGATGGTGCAGGTCAATCTCCGCGGCTGGGACACCCATCAGAATGCGTTCCGCGACCTGAAGGGAAAGCTGCTGCCGTCGATCGATCACTGCCTGTCCGGGTTCCTCGACGACCTGGAACAGCGAGGATTGTTGTCGGAGACGCTGGTGGTCATGTGCGGCGAGATGGGCCGGACGCCGCGCGTTTCCCCGATCTCCGCAGGCGGGAAGAACGCGTCCGGCGAGATCTTCACGGCTGGTCGCCATCACTGGGGGGACGTGTTCCCGTGTTTCGTCGCCGGCGGCGGGACGAACTCGGGGCAGGTGATCGGCCGGAGCGACCGCGAAGGGGGCGTGCCGGACAGCGAGGCGTGGACTCCAGAAGACCTGGCCGCCACGATTTTTCATCAGCTCGGCATCGGTCCGGATCGCGAGTTTCAGGACGCGGCCGGGCGGCCGTACCGGGTGTACCGTGGATCACCGATTGCGCCGTTGGTCGGGTGATGCGGCGTTCTGACCGACCACGTCTGTTGCGGCAGTTTCACACTGTCGGCGGCGGGCGCCAGTCTTTCGCGCGAAATCCGCCGTCAACGACGAAGACTGACCCGGTGACGTAGTCGGCAGCGTCGGAGGCGAGGAATGCCGCCGCTCTTCCGATATCGGTCGGCGTGCCGAGTCGGCCCCACGGAAGTTTGCGGCCCTCGTCGGCAATCTGTTCGGCGGAGAACGTCTGGCGTTCGTTCGGAGTGTCGATCCAGCCCGGCTCGATCACGTTGACGTTGATCCGGTGCTGCGCGAGTTCGGTCGCAATCGTCGCCGACATGTGATTGAGACCGGCCTTCGCCGCGTTGTAAGCGACGCTGCCGGCAATCGGCAGCTCGGCCTGCACGCTGGAGATAAACACGATCTTGCCGCCGCCCCCCTGCTTCACAAACTGGCGGGCGACGAGCTGGCTCATATGGAATCCCGCCGTGAGGGTGCCGCGCAGCGTCTGCTCGAACAGCTCGGGGGCGTAGTCGAGGAAGCTGCAGCGGCGCGAAAAGGCCGGATTGCTGACGAGGATGTCGATGCGGCCGTGGCGGCGGAGCGTTTCGTCGAGCAGAAGCTGGCAGCCATCACGGCCAAAGCAATCGGCTTCGATGCCGCTGGCCGCGCCTCCGGCGTCTGTAATGGACGCGAGGCCGGAAGCGAGATCGGGACTGCCGGGGCGGTCATTGAGCACGACC
>JAEUIG010000628.1 GCA_016795125.1 Planctomycetaceae bacterium
AATCCAGTCGACCGCTTTGTGGCCGCCAAGCTGGCCGCCGCCGGCCTGGATCCCTCCACCGACGCCGACCGGCGCACGCTCATTCGCCGGGTGACTCGGGACATTACGGGGTTGCCTCCATCACCCAAGGATGTGCAGACCTTCGTGGACGATCACGATCCGCTGGCGTACGAACTGCTCGTCGACCGGCTGCTGGCATCGCCGCATTACGGGGAGCGCTGGGCCCGGCACTGGCTCGATGTGGTCCGGTACGGCGAGACCGACGGCTTTGAACGCAACGCGCGGCGCATGAATTCCTGGCACTACCGCGACTGGCTGATTGAGGCAATCAATGCGGATTTGCCGTACGACGAGTTCTGCCGGCTGCAGCTGGCCGGCGATACGTTTGCGGGAGCCCGTCCCGCCGATGTCATCGCCACCGGCTATCTCGTGGCGGGCGTCCATAACACGGTGCTGGGCAACGACCAGATGCGGGCGGTCGCCCGACAGGACGAGCTGGAGGATCTGATCGGCAACGTCGCGCAGACCTGGCTCGGACTCACGGCCAACTGCGCCCGCTGTCATGACCACAAGTTCGATCCGATTGCACAAGTCGACTACTACCGGCTGCAGGCGACGCTCAGCGGAGTGCAACATGGCGAGCGCGAGATCGTCATCGACGAGTTGCAACCCGCCGTTGCCGAGCAGGTTCAACGAATCGACGCGTTGCGGAGCGAACGCCGCGCACTGCTGGCCAGCGCCTGGTCGGCGCTGCTCGCCGAGAAGCTGCAGGGCCTGCCGGCGCCGGCCGAGCCGCTGTCGCCCATCGCCGCCTGGGACTTCACGGCCGGACTCAGCGACCAGATCGGAGAGGCAGACTTCAACATCGTCGACAAGGTCGAACTGGGGCCGGACGGCGCGCATGTGCATGACGGCGGCTATCTGAAGAGCGCGCCGCTCGGCCGCACGCTGAAAACGAAGACGCTGGAAGCCTGGGTACGTCTGGATCGCCTGGACCAGCAGGGAGGCGGCGTCTTTGGCGTGCAGAGCAAAAGCGGCGACCGGTTCGATGCGATCGTGTACGCGGAGCGCGAACCGCATCGCTGGATGGCGGGCAGCGAGAGCTTCGTGCGCACGCAGCCGTTCGGCGGAGCGGACGAAACAGAGGCGGCCAGTCAGTTTGTGCACGTGGCGTACGTGTACGCCGACGATCGGACGATTACGGCTTATCGCAACGGGGAATCGCATGGGACGGCCTACCGCCCCCCGGGCAGGGCCACGTTTGAGCCGGACGCGGTGCTGCTCGTTGGCTGCCGGCACGAACCGAATGTCGGCAATCGTCCGTTGTTCGGAACGGTGCAGCGTGCCCGGCTCTACGACGTGGCTCTCACTCCGGAACAGGTGCGGATGTCGGCACTCACCGGCGGGACGATCGCTTCGGAAGAGGAGCTGCTGGCGCGGCTCAACGTGGAAGCGCGTCGCCGCGCCGACGATCTCGCAGCAGAAATCGCCCCGCTGGAGGAGCGTCTCAAGCAGCTGCAGGCGCTGGCGAAGTACCCGGCCTACGCCGTCTCACCGAAGGAGCCCGGCGAAACGCGACTGCTGCGGCGGGGCGACCTGACGCTTCCGGGAGATGTCATGCTGCCGGGAGCGATTGCGTCAATGGCGCCGCCATCGGCGGTCTTCACGGATGACGCGGCCCTGCCCGAGGCGCGACGGCGACAGCAACTCGCCGAATGGATCACCGGCACGGCGCGGCCGCTCTTTGCGCGCGTGATCGTCAATCGACTGTGGCACTATCACTTTGGCGTGGGGCTTGTCGAAACGCCGAGCGACTTCGGATTCAACGGCGGTCGGCCGAGTCACCCCGAACTGCTCGACTGGCTGGCCGCAGAACTGACTCGGCACAACTTCCGAATCAAAGACATCCACCGACTGATCGTCACGTCGGCAACTTATCGCCAGGCATCGCTGCCGCGCGCGGACGCACTGGCGCTGGACGCCGAGTCGCGACTCCTCTGGCGCAAGCGGCCGCAGCGGCTGGAGGGCGAAGTCGTCCGCGACAGCCTGCTGGCGGCGGCCGGCATGATGAACGATGAATTTGGCGGTGTGTCCTTCTCCGATTACAAAATCATCGACGATATGAACGGCACCGTGTACTACGAACCGGACGATCCGCTGGGCGCGGAGTTTCATCGACGCAGCGTGTACCGCTTTCTGCCGCGCGGCGCCAATCAGGGAATGCTCGACGTCTTTGATTGCCCCGATCCGGCCGCTTCCGCCCCGCGACGGAACTCCACGACCACTCCGCTGCAGGCACTGTCGCTGTGGAACGGGTCCTTCGCGCTGCGAATGGCCGAACAGATCGCCGCCAACGCTGCAGAACAGTCCACTGCATCAAGCGAGCAGGTGGCCGGTGTCTACCGCACGGTGCTGCAACGCGAACCCACAGCAGAGGAACTCATGGCCGCGGATGAACTCGTGTCGGCACACGGCCTGCGCAGCCTGTCGCGAGCACTCATCAACTCGAACGAGTTCCTGACCCTGCCCTAGGAGCGCGCACAGCCGTCGAACGGAAACCAGAAACGCGCTCCCCGGTTTGACGCTGAGAAAGAAGATTTTACAGAAGGTCACGACGGACACGCAGGAAGGCAAGAGGGAGATGACGCTCAAACGAAAAACTCAGTTGAGTGCATCCAGATCCATCAAGGATGAAATTGAACTGCGTCATCTTTCTACGTGTCCTTCGTGACCTTCTGTAGAAACTTTCCTTCCTTCCTCCGTTCCCTCGTGTTTTGTCCGTCGTCGAGGCCCACGATGAATCGTCGCGAACTTCTTTCCTGGAGCATGCAGGGACTCGGGGCCACGTCGCTGTTGCACTTGTTGCAGGGCGATAACGCCCGTGCCGCCGGGACAGACGCGGGTTTTCGCGTACCAGCGAAGGCCCGTCGTGCTGTGCAGATTTCGCTGGTCGGCGGCATGAGTCACATCGACTCGTTCGATTACAAGCCGAAGCTCGCTGAGCTGCACGGCAAGTCGCTCAAAACCGACACTCCGCCCGACATCTTCTTCAACCAGGTGGGATTGCTGCGGCAGGCCGACTGGGAGTTCCGGCAGCGTGGCCAGAGCGGACTATGGGTATCGGAGTTGTTTCCGCACATTGCCGAGATGGCGGATGAACTGACCGTGATCCGTTCGATGGTCGCGGACAGCGCCAACCACACGCCGGCCCTGTTTGTCGAGAACAGCGGCTTCCAGTTCAACGGCTATCCGTCGTTGGGGGGCTGGCTCAGTTACGGTCTGGGTGCGGAAACGGAGAACCTGCCGGCGTTCGTGGTGCTACCGGATGGACGCAGCGAGCCGAACGGCGGTTCATCGAACTGGACCAGCGGGTTTCTGCCGGCGCAGCATCAGGGGGTCGCGTTCCGGGGGGGATCAGAGCCGGTCAAGAACCTGCGACCGGCGCTGCCGGTCTCCGAGGAAGAGGATCAGGCGACGCGGGCGTTCCTGGCCGGACTGAATTACCGGCACCTGGCCGAGTCCGGAGGCGAGGCGTCGCTCACGGCCCGAATTCGCTCCTATGAACTGGCGGCGCGGATGCAACTGGCCGTCCCGGAGGTCGCCGATCTGTCGCGAGAATCGGCCGAGACGCAGTCCGCCTATGGACTGGACCGGCCGGAGACGGAAGACTGCGGCCGCCGCTGCCTGCTCGCCCGGCGACTGCTGGAACAGGGAGTCCGGTTCGTGCAGATTTATTCCGGCGGTGCGATCGGCGGGTCGCCGCGCGCCAGTTGGGATGCACACGAAAGCGTGCAGGAGAATCACCGCATCGAAGCCGGACGGCTCGATCAGCCCGTGGCGGCGCTGCTGCGCGATCTCAAGCAGCGCGGCATGCTCGAAGACACCCTGGTGCTGTTCACGACGGAGTTCGGCCGGACGCCGTTCGCGCTGTCGGCCGATGGGGTACCCAATCGCGCTACTCTGGGACAGTTTCGCCGGGCGGAAACAGGCCTGCTTGTTCCTCCATCCGCCGGATGAATTGGATGCGGGGATGATTCAGCTGGAACGCCTCGACAACCGCACGACC
>JAEUIG010000646.1 GCA_016795125.1 Planctomycetaceae bacterium
TACCAGCGCGGACTCGCGGAACGCGCGAACAGGAGCCGACAGGAACTGCGTCCCACGCAGTTGATCGTCCCGGCGCCGGGGTCGGGTCCACAACTGGGCGCTCCGCTCGCCCCGCCGACGATGTCGATGTCACGGCACGTGAGCATCAACCCGCGGTACCTGGGCCAGCAGTTCAGCGCGAATTCGCACGTGACGGACACGCTTCCGGCGGAGCGGGTGATCACGGTGTCCGGTGGTGTCAACATCGTTGTCGACAACGTCCCGGTGACGATCGGCGGCCAGGTGATGTGGACGACGATCGATCTGTCGGCCGACAGCGCGGTGATCTGGACCGACGCCGAACAATCGGGCGATCTGGCTCAGGGCTTCAACCTGGGACCGGACACGCCGTTCCGCGTGTACCTGGAAGGTCACATCGTCGTCCGCCAGGGAATGAACGAAGTCAAGGCGACGCAGGCATACTACGACATCAGCGAACGTCGCGGTCTGCTGATGGATGCCGAAGTTCGCGCGTTCATTCCGGCGCTGGACACGTTCCTGAGAATCCGCGCGCAGCAGGTTCGGCAGCTTTCCGAGACAGACTTTCATGCTCAGAACGCGTGGCTGACCACGAGCCAGACCGGGGTGCCCGGATATCGGTTTGAGGCCACCGACGTGTTTTTGCGAGAACAGATGGGTTCGTCGCCGACGATCGATCCGGCGACAGGGCAGCCGGTCGGCGGCTCGCTGAACGTGACGAGCCTCAACAACCGGCTGTTCGTCGAGGAAGTGCCGCTGTTCTACGTGCCGTACCTGTCCACGCCGGCCGATGAGCCTCAGATGCCGCTGCGGCGTCTGGAGGTGGACTACGACGGGATCTTCGGGTTTTCCGTCCAGTCGGCATGGAGCCTGCGCGGCCTCGGACTGCCGCTGCCGGAAGGCAGCGATGCCGACATTCAGCTCGACTACTTCAGCGAGCGCGGTCCGGCGATCGGCACGCTGTTTGACTACGACCTGGAGGGCGGGCTGTTCGGCATGCCGACGCTCAACCAGGGCTCCGGGCAGTTCTACTACGTGAATGACACCGGGCGCGACAACCTGGGCCAGGGCCGCCGCAACCTGGCGGTTCCCGACGACAATCGCGGCCGCGCGATGTGGCGGCATCGCACCGATTTCGACGACGGCAACTGGCTCTCCAGCACCTGGCTGAATGCGGAACTCGGCTACGTCAGCGACCGCAACTTCCGCGAGCAGTATTTCGAGAACGAGTACGACCGCGACAAGGACCAGGAGACGCTGCTCAACCTGAATCACCAGGTCGACAACTTCACGGCCTCTGGAATGCTGCGGACGCGGCTCAACGATTTCGAATACCAGACCGACTGGCTGCCGCGGGTTGATCTCACGCTGCTGGGAGAGCCGCTGCTCAACAACTTGCTGACATGGAGCACGCATTCGTCCGTCGGCTACGGACATATCCGTCCCGCCGAGGCGCCGACCGATCCGACCGATCCGTTCGCGCCGCTGCCGTTCTTCCCCGCTGTCGAAGGCGTCGTGGCGATGACGCGGCACGAGATCGATCTGCCGCTCAGCATCGGCCCCGTCAACGTCGTTCCCTACTTGCTGGGCGAAGCGTCGTACTGGCAGGAGAACATGACCGGGAATGAACAGGGCCGGCTGTACGGCAGCGCCGGCGTGAAAGGCAGCGTCCAGTTCTGGAACGCGTGGCCCGAAATTCGCGACCCGATCCTGGGGCTGAACGGGCTCGCACACAAGATGATCTTTGATTTTGACTATTACTACGCGCAGTCGGACGAGCCGCTGGCGAACATCGCCCAGTACAACGAGTTTGATGAAGACGCGCAGGAGCGGTTCCGCACCCGGTTCATCATCAACGAATTCGGCGGCGTGCTCCCGGCACAGTTCGATCCGCGGTTCTATGCAGTCCGCTCGGGCGCGGGCCGGAGCGTCACTGCTCCCTGGCACGAACTGGTGGACGATCAGCATGTGTTGCGGGCGGGCTGGCGGCATCGGTGGCAGACGAAGGTCGGCCCCCCCGACCGTCCGCGCATCAAGGACTGGATGACCCTCGACCTCGAGGCCAGCTACTTCCCCGATCCGGACCGCGACAACTTCGGCGAAGACCTCGGCCTGATGGGAGGCCACTATCGCTGGTACGTCGGCGAACGGACCACCCTGCTGGCCGACGCGATGTATGACGTGTTCAGCGGCGGTCAGGAACTCTGGAGCTTTGGCATCCTGTCGCAGCGCTCGACGCGCGGCAGCGTGTATCTCGGCTTCCGGCAGGTGGAAGTCGGACCGATCCAAAGCCAGCTCGTGGCGGCCAGCTACAGCTATGCGATGAGTCCCAAATGGGCCTCGACGTTTGGATCATCGTTCGACATCGCGGAAGGCATCGATCGCGGACAGTCGCTGACGCTGACGCGCATCGGCGAATACGCGCTGCTGCACTTCGGTTTCGGCTACGACCGCAGCCGCAACAACGTCGGCATCGGCTTGTCGATCGAGCCGCGTATCGGCGGCTTCGGACCGAACTCGACGCAGCTCAGTTCGCTGCTGGGAGTGCCGTGACGGCGTCGGAAATCGGACGACCCAGATTAGCGACGCATCGGAGATGCGTTTGCAGACGGAGAATCGCGGAGCACCCCATGCCAGAATCCCGATTCAAGGTGCGGTTCGCCGACACGGACGAACCTGCGGCGAACCCGTCGCCCGATGCCGGGGAGCGCTGGCAGCAACACGACGCGCCGCCGCGAACCGGCGTCGCCCGATTGACGCGCCGTCGCGGCGCGTGGCGGCAGCGGCTGATCGACGCCGAGTGCGGCCTGCGCCTGAGCCTGCGGATGGACGGGACGCTGTTCGTCCATTTGTTCGTCGCCAGTTGCGTGCTGGCGGCGGGATTCGTCCTGGGATTGTCGGCGCAGCAGTGGGCGGTGGTTTCGCTGGCGATCACGCTGGTGATCACGACGGAGACATTCAATCAGATGCTGCGGGCGCTGTGGACCGGCGCCGGCCACCTGCTGCCGGACGGGCTGCGGGACCTGGTGCGGATCGGAGCGGCGGCCGACCTGCTGGCAAGTCTCGGGGCCGGAGCGGCAATTGTGCTGGTGTTCGCGGACCGGCTGCGGTCGTGACGAGGCGCGATGTGCGCAGCGAATCGTGATTCTCATCGACGCATCTGCGATGCGTCGCTAACCCATTGACGGCCGACACATGGTGACCGTGATTCTGCTGACGATCTCGAACGTCTTCATGACGTTCGCCTGGTACGGGCACCTCAAGTACGCGAAGGCGCCGCTGGTGACGGCGATCCTCGTGAGCTGGGGAATCGCGTTCGCGGAATACTGTTTCCAGGTGCCGGCCAACCGCATCGGACACCGTCACTTCGATGCGGCGCAGCTGAAAATCATGCAGGAGGTCATCACGCTGGTCGTCTTTGCCGTCTTCAGCGTGCTGTATCTGAAAGAGCCGCTGCGCTGGAACTACATCGTCGGTTTCGCGCTGATCCTGGCGGCGGTGTTTTTTGTGTTCGCCGTCGGAAGCGACAAACCTCGGGCCGAGCAGAGGACCGCTGTTGCATCGACCAGGGATCACAACCAATGACGCATTCGTCAATCCACGCGAGTGGACGGACGCGGTCCGAAATACACGCCCCAGCGACAAGCCGGCCGCCGATTCCATATTCAACGCAATTGGAATAACGGCGGCGACGGGCAGTCGTTATCATACAAAACGTCGTTTTTCTATGATAAGGCTCGGTTCCCGCAGTACCTATTCCACGATCGCTGAACATGGCGTCT
>JAEUIG010000666.1 GCA_016795125.1 Planctomycetaceae bacterium
TCTCCGTGGTCTCCGTGTCCTCCGTGGTGAATCTGGCGCTAGGGAGCGCTGTTTCGCTCGCGATTCTGCCGGCTGACAACAATTGACGGACAGACCAGTCGAGTGGGCTTTGCCTGTCCCCTGAATTATTGTGCAAAGCCGGGCGAGGCTCCCGCCGAGCCGCTGAGGAAGAACGTCTCGAACGGAACGGGCCTGTGCGCGGGCGTCGCGAAGGCTGGTCGGTCTCCTGGGACATCGCTGTTCGTCACCTGCGGGTCATCATAATCGTCACAACCTGTTGCCGTACGTCGCTGGCATCCGCTCCCGCCTTTGACATGTAGATGACGGACCGCTGCCAGGCGATTGCTAAGCTAGGCTTCCACCGAGTTGTCCGTACCATGACTGCGCCGCTCGTTACCGCGGCGCCGGGCGACAAATCGCGTGCGGGGGGAGCCGGCATGTCGAAATCGATCTTCGACTATCAGGGGCTGTGCGAACGTGTCGCCGGACGCGTCGACATGGTCGAAGAATTGCTCGGGATGCTGCGGGCTTCGTATCCGGTGGATCGACAGCAGCTGCTGGAGAAGCTGCATGCAGCCGATGCCCGGAGTGCCCGCGACATCGCGCATCGGGTCAAAGGGCAGCTGCAGACCCTCGGCCTGAAATGCGCGGCCGAACGCGCATCGCAACTGGAACGACTCTCACGCGACGGCCAACTGGAGCAGGCTCTTGCCGCTCTGGCCGATCTGGACAGCGAATTCCGCCGGTTCGAAGAGCTGGAGCTCGAACGCCGCTGCGTCGTCAGCCACTGACAACCCGCTGCCGTTCAGCCGCCGCCGACGGCCTGCACGAAGTGCACTTCGGCGTCTTTCGGAACGTGCGCCATCAGTCCGGCGCCGGCAATCGACGTCCCGACTACGACCGACATCCCCGGCTTCAAGCGGTCGTTCTCACAGAGCCGCTGCTGCACTCCCGGGAACCGCGCTTCCAGCGCCGCCACCACCTCACGCACCGTGTGTCCGGCCACTTCGACGCGACTCGCGCCCCCGGTCAGCCGTCGCAATGCGGATGGTATGAAGGCGATTGGCATGAGAGTCTGGAGGGTCGCAGGAAGATCGCAAACTGTACATGAACCAGTTTCACAACTCGTTAGGTGCCGGGGTGGCCGGGGTTGGAGCAACACGAAACCCCGGCGCCCCGGGGTTTCCCTTCGGTCCAGCCCCGGCCACCCCCAATTGGGTATTGAAGCTGGTTCATTGCAACTTCACGCACTGGACCTGAACGTCTTCACATCTGCAATTTGCCGATTGCAATGATCATTTACGGTAGTACCAAGTCTTCGCAGATGGGTTGCAGTCGCGCAAAACTCTTACCCCGCAGCGGTTGCAGAACATATGCAAGCTCGACGTGAGTTGATTCGACTCAGGCACGCCGATACTGGCACAATCGCGTCAGGGCCGTAACTGGTCTTTCTGTTCGGGGCGCGATGACTCTGGGGCCCACCTGACTGACGGATGAGATCATCGTCGGTCCTTCGCTGATCGAGTCATACCTCCTGGAGTCGACGGCGTCGATCGTTCCCCTTGTGAATCTCACGAATCCGCTGCCGGAAATGATCGCACGTCGGCCGCGTCCACCGACGAAACGTGGCGCAGGTCACGATCGTGATCAGGTGCTGGACGCTGACACCGATCGCCTGCCCCAACCTCAGGAGCCGCTCGTACTCGCCAGGTGTGGCGATCACGCGACGTAGTGCCGTGTCGCCGAGCAGAACGGCGTCACGATCTCATTGCAGGTCAACTTCGACGTTGAAGCGGAACAGTGACGACGATTGAGCCGATGTTTTCTGGTGGGGCGCTGCAACGGACTCGAGCGGAGAGTCTGCGCCGAGCTGCTGCCGGAAGTCATCGAGGCCTCCTCGCGATTTCAGGGCAATGCTGACGCCGGCGCCGACACACGGCTTGAGATTCGTCGGACCGACGGCCGACACGAATTGCTGCGCAGCTCTGAGACGTACGACCTGATCACCTTGGAGCCCCCTCCGCCGTCTGCGGCCGGCGTCGCGAACCTGTATTCGACCGAGTTCTACGAACTCGCCGGTGCAAGGCTGAACCCACAGGGCCTGCTGGCCCAGTGGCTGCCGCTGCCGACCCAGAACGATCACGAGACCCGTTCCCTGGTCCGCAGTTTCGTGGACGTGTTCCCTCATGCCACGCTGTGGACGACCGAATTGCACGAGATGCTGCTGATCGGATCACAGGACCCCCTCGAGCTGGATGTGTCCACGATCCAGCGCCGCTTCGAACAGCCCGGCGTGCAAACCTGTTTGAGTGAAGTTGGCGTGCCCAGTCCGGCCGCGCTGCTGGCGACCTATGTGTGTGGCCGCAGCGAGCTGGAACGGTATGCTGCTGATGCCCTGCCGGTCACGGACAATCGTCCTCGCATCGAGTACGGCCCGTGGACGTTGCCGGGCGAGTTCCAGCACACACTTCGAAATCTGATGGCGAACAGGTCAGTACCGAATGTCATGAATGCCGACGAGGGATCGCTGGCAGAGTTGTCCGAACGGCGATCGACCTTGAGCCAGTTTTACTCGGCCACGCTCGCCAGCTATGAAGGCGATCGAGAGAGCTGGAGGACGGCGATGGAGACCGTCCTGCGCGCCGAACCGGACATTCCCTATTTCCGATGGTTCGCGCCTGACGATCGTTGAACCTGAACTCTTGCCGGTCAACGGACGGCACGACATTTCCATGAAATCCCCTCGAGGATGACTGAACCGGAAGGAACATCGTGGCCGCACGCGACGACATCTTGAACCTCAAACAGCGCATGTCGGCGTCGATCACTGGGCAGGAGGGCCGTGATCGACCGCGTGCTGATCGCGATGCTCGCCAACGGCCACGTCCTGATGGAAGGACTCCCCGGACTCGCCAAGACGCGCACGATCAAGACCCTGGCCCACTGCCTCGAATCAGAATTCCGCCGTATTCAGTTCACACCCGACCTGCTCCCGGCCGACATCACCGGGACGGACGTTTATTACGGCCGGCCGGCGACGTGCAGTTCAAGCTCCAGACGGGACCGATCTTCGGCAATCTGATACTCGCCGATGAAATCAATCGCGCGCCGGCCAAGGCGGAGGCCGCATTGCTCGAAGCGATGGAAGAATGGCAGGTCACTGTCGGCGGCAAGACACAGCCGCTGCCGGCCCTGTTCCTGGTGATGGCGACGCAGAATCCGATCGAACAGGAAGGGACCTAATGACAGCCGGTCCTGAGGTCTTTCCGGGTCGGTGTCGGGTGCAAGCCATCTGCCTGTGATCTTGGAGGACGACCGGCCCGCCAGTCAGCATTGCCGATTTTTCAGGAATCATGGCATTGACGTATTGTCAGCTTCCGATATATTTGAGTGTGTGAGGTGCGTCAGCCGTGAAGCGAACCAAACAGCACTGGACCGATCTGACAGCCCTCGGGAAGACGGCCGAGTGTCTGGGCGTGCTCGCGGCTACAGATGATTCAGATGCTCCTGGCGGGCAACGACACCGTCGGCGAACTGGCTGAGGCGTGCGAATTGCTCACCAGTGCGAAGGAAGAGCGAAAAATGCTCCACCAGGTCGCTGAACCGCGCCTGAAAAACATCATGCGCTGCAGCGAGGTGCGGTTTGACTCCGCGGCAATCCGGACCTCACTTTTTTTGCGACATCACATCGCCATATTCCGACACATAGACACTTTTGAAACGAGTGCGCTGATCAGAAGACAATCATGGCCAGCACGACCATTTCCCCCCAGCAGCTGTTCTGTCTGATTCAGTCTTCGACATGCCGGCCGAACCAGGCCCACGCGCGCTGCTCATAAACCACCAAGCATACCGATCCGGGAGACGTCGTCATGTTACTCAAGTACTTCTACGATCAGTCGCTGGCCCATGCGTCGTACCTCGTCGGTTGCCAGCGCAGCGGCGAAGCGGTCGTCATCGACCCGGGTCGCGACGTGGAGCCGTATCTCGCGGCGGCGGCGGCCGAAGGTCTGCGGATCGTCGGCTCCGCTGAGACGCATATCCACGCCGACTTCGTATCCGGTTCGCGCGAACTGGCGGACCGTGCCGGGGCGCGGCTGTATCTCTCCGATGAGGGTCCGGCCGACTGGAAGTATCAGTTCGCCGATCGGCACGACTCTCAGCGGCTCAAGCACGGCGACACGATTCGCGTCGGCAAGGTGATGCTGGAGGTCGTGCACACCCCCGGTCACACACCGGAACACATCTCCTTCCTGCTGACTGATGAAGGGGGCGGAGCAAATGTGCCGATGGGCATCTTCACCGGAGACTTTGTGTTCGTCGGCTCGATCGGTCGCCCTGACCTGCTGGAGACGGCCGCCGGTGTGCAGGGGAGCGCCGAGGCCGGCGCGCGCTTGCTCTATCAGTCGATGCGGAAGTTCCGCGAGCTGCCGGACCACCTGCAGGTCTGGCCCGCTCACGGCGCGGGGAGCGCCTGCGGCAAGGGGCTGGGAGCGATTCCGTCGACCACGGTCGGTTACGAAAAGCTGTTCAACCCTGCGCTGCAGTTCGCCGACGAGCGGAAGTTTGTGGACTACATCCTCGCCGACCAGCCGGAGACGCCGTTCTATTTCGCCGTCATGAAGCGGGTGAACAAGGTGGGTCCCGAACTGGTGCGGAACCTGCCGCCGCTGAAGTCTCCGTCGCCGGACCTGCTGCCGACGATCGCCCGCAAGGGACTGACGATCGACGTCTCGCCTGCCGCAGAGTTCGCTACCGGACACGTTCCAGGAACGATCAACGTGCCGCTGAACATGCTGGCACAGTGGGCCGGATTCTTCGTCGACTACGAAGAGCCACTGCATCTCATCGCCGAGCCGACGACACTGCCGGAGATCCTGAAGCGGCTGCGCTCGATCGGAATCGACAAAGTGTGCGGTTCCTTCGACGCCTCACAGGTCAAAGCGGCCGGTTTGCGTACCGAGTCCTATCGCTCGCTCACGCCACAGGATCTGCGTAGTTCCATCGAACGGGGCGACGTCAAGCTGCTGGATGTCCGGTCCGGGACGGAATTCCGCGACGGGCGCATCGCTGGCGCCGAACATCGGTTCGTCGGCAAGCTGCTGCGGGAGATGAACGACATCGACCGTTCGCGGCCGGTCGTGGCCCAGTGTCAGGGCGGCGGACGCTCGGCCATCGCGACGAGCATCCTGCAGCGGGCGGGATTTGACGTGACGAACATGGCGGGAGGCTTCAACGCCTGGAAGGCAGCCGGACTGCCGGTGGCGCAGCCTGCTGAGGCGCCCGCGTAAGGCATCCATTGCAATTCATTTTGGAGAGCAATCATGACCAGCAACGTCCACGACGCGCCGCAGAACGCGGTTCGCGCTGGCTCTCGCACGGATTCCATTTGCGAGCGAGGTTCCTGCAAAGTGGGTCGCTGCTCCCCCTGTGTTTTGGTCTGGGGAGCAATCGCCGTCTGGCTGATCATCAATGCCATATGGGGAACTCTGCAATGACAGCCTCAACGGAATCGAAAACGAACGCTGAACTCCGGGACGCGAACACCTGCATCGCTCTCGGAGCCGGCCTGGGAGCCGTCAGCGCCGGCACGGCGCTCGTCGCGGGAGCCGCCTGCCCGTTGTGCGTGGTCCTCGCTCCGGCGCTGATCGCCTTCGGCGCGTGGAAGCGGTTGTCCGCATCGCGTCGCCCGAGTTACGAGACTCCCAAGGAACACCGCGGCCCGGCAAGCCCGTACCAGTCCTGATCTGACGCCGGCTGATGTGCGATCGCGGCGAACGACTTTAATAGATATCAGCCAACGTTGTTGCTATGGAAACTGACATGTCGGCCTTGAGCATACTGTTTGGCATGCTGGTCGGACTGTCGCTGGGACTGACCGGCGGCGGGGGAGCGATCTTTGCGGTTCCGCTGCTGGTCTATGGTCTGGGAACGCCGACTAAGGAAGCCGTCGGGATTTCTCTGGCGGCGGTCGGCGCCACTGCGTTCGTCGGATTCCTGCATCGCTGGAAACTGCGAGAAGTCGAGCTGCGGACCGGATTGCTGTTCGCCTTTGCCGGCATGCTGGGCGCCCCGATCGGAACCTGGCTCGCCGGGTTGCTCCCCGACCAGGTGCTGTTGCTGTCGTTTGGAGCACTGATGGTGATCGTCGCCGTTCGCATGTGGCGGCAGGCCTCGAAACGAAACCCTGTTGCCGGCTCTCCGGAGTGCCCCTCGCCAGATGATCAGGACGGTCCGACCTGCCGGCGTGATGCGTCCGGAGCACTGCTTCTAAGTTCGCGCTGCGCCGGGTTGCTGCTGGTGGTCGGAGTCATGACGGGCGTGCTGTCGGGCCTGTTCGGCGTTGGCGGCGGCTTTGTAATCGTTCCGGCTCTTGTTCTGTTCAGCGGAATGTCAATCCACCGCGCCGTGGGAACGTCGCTGATGGTGATCGCGCTCGTGAGCGTGTCGGGCATCGCTGCGCAGATCTGGTCCGCGCGCGCAATCGCTCCACTTGTCACCGGGCTGTTCGTGCTGGGCGGCGTGGCCGGCCTGCTTGCCGGGCAGAGGATCGGCCGCAGGCTCAAGGGGCCCGCGCTGCAGAAGGTGTTCGTCGTCGCCATTCTCGCCGTGGCCGTGCTCGTCATTGTCCGCAATCTCTACGCCTGACCATTCCCATCGTCTCGGTGCGTTGAGCAGCGCCGGTGGGCCGTTAGTGAGTCGCACAATTGAGCTGGGCGTTTCACATTCGTTTGCTGCGCTCACAGACGCTTGTCATTCTCGTTGTTTGACTTGTTTCAGGCGGACTTTGTGATCGGCGATCGTTCGGTGAACCACGGAAAAATCGCCGGCACGACGAGTGATGTCAGTAACGTCGACGTGATCAGACCGCCAATCACCACGCTTGCCAGCGGCCGCTGCAGCTCGGCGCCGTCGCTTGTTGAGAGTGCCATCGGCAGAAACCCGAGGCTGGCTACGAGCGCGGTCATCAGCACGGGCCGCAGGCGCGACATTGCAGTCAAGTACGCAACGTCGCGCAGCGAATCGCCGGTCGCGCGGTGGTGTTCGGCGGCGCTGACCCAGACGAGGCCGTTGAGCACGGCTACGCCGAACAGCGCGATGAATCCAACTCCGGCCGCAATGCTGAACGGCATGCCGCGAATCGCCAGCGCAAAGACTCCGCCGGAAGCCGCCATGGGCACAGCCAGGAAGATCAGCAGCGCCAGCCGGGCGGACTGGAAGGTCGTGTGCAGCAGCAGGAAGATCAGCAACAGCACAACGGGGGTGATCAAGAGCAGTCTGCGGCTGGCAGACTGCAGGTTCTCGAAGTGGTTGACCTGGCTGCGGTCGCGTTGACGGTCGCCGCCTGACTTTGTCAGCACCGATCTGATGGCCTGCAGGATCGCCACGTCGTCCTCGATCGCCGTCGTTGCATCAGCGGGGACTGCCGGTGCGAATGGCTTGGACAGTTCCCCCACCGGTTTCTCGAACCGGCTCTGGCCACCCTCCCGCTTCAGGACGTGTTCGTGCGTCGCGGGCAGCTGAAACTCCAAGCCGAGCGTCCTGGCGCCGG
>JAEUIG010000076.1 GCA_016795125.1 Planctomycetaceae bacterium
ACTGGCCCGGCATCGACACGATGGGGATCCGCTCCCCCCGTCCGTGCCGGACGAACAGCGGCAGGATGAAGTCGGCGGGGGAAAGTTCCGTTTCGCGGAGCATCGACCGCATCTGAGGGTGCTGGCGGAGACGGCGGAGTCGGGTGGCGGGGAACATGGCGGGCGGGTGGATCGGGGGGTTGTTGACGCAATTGTCCATGGTCCATGGTCCATCGTCCATTGTGGCGGTTGCGGCACTGTCCCGGACAGGCGTCTCGCCTGCCGCTACCCGCTCCCGAAACGTGGCTTAAATCCCGTAAGTATGTACGGGACAGTTTTCGTGCCGCTCAGGATTGCCGGAAATCGCCCGGTTTGCTTATGATGCCCGACCGCGCAACGGTTTGGCTCATGGCGGGTTCCGCTGTGGCCGATCCAGTTCTCTACCATCAGTTTGCGGCGAGACGTCGCCGCCCGTCCGTGAGGAGTTGTGAGTGGTCAAGTTGCGTCTGCGTGACAATGAATCGGTGCAGGAAGCGGTCCGTCGTTTTCGCAAGCTGGTCGAGCATGCCGGCGTGAAGAAGGAAATGCGCCGCCGCGAGTTCTACGAAAAGCCGAGCGAAATGCGCCGCCGCGAACGCCGCCGCGCCGAACGCCGCGCCCGCTTCAACCAGATGCAGCAGAAGTAGTCCGCTCGCTCCGCGAGCGGAGTGAGTCGACTCCCTCGTTCCCAGGCTCTGCTTGGGAACGCGCCGCTGCGAAGCTCTGCTTCGCGTGGCCCGAACCCGCGTTTCGAGTCCGGTAGTCACTCAAACGCGCGTCTCAGCACGCTTGCGACTCTGTCCGGCTCCAGCGTGCTCTTCGCCGGCTGGCCGTCGGCCGCTGTGAACCGCGCGACGACCGGAAACTGGCTCTGCAGTTTCCTGTGAAACGGCGATGCTCCATTGCCGGCCGCCCACGTGCCGTCGGCGGTCTCCAGCGACTGCAATTCCTGCAGCGCGTCGAACAGCGCGGGATGATCCAGATCGTAGCTCTCCATTCCGTCGCGGTACGTGATGCCAGGTGTTCGCCAGCGGAACTCGGTGTCCGCCCACAGGTAGCCCGGATACCAGAGCGCGTGAAACCAGCCGTCCCGGCGCTCGGTGGAGACGAGCCGGACGCGCTGGTCGTCCTGGCGGCTCTGGACGTGCGGCCAGAGGGCACACTTGTCGGAGATCGCTTCGTTGAACTGCGGGACGTATGCAGCGCGGGCATCGTCGTCCCCCGCGATCAACAGCGAGACGACGTAATGCGCGAACCGTTCTCCAGGCTGCGTGCGGACGATGTGTCCCTCCTCGACGAGCGCTGCCTGCCGGCGCAGCGGTTCCAGCGAGGCTTCAATGGACGCCGTCTCGGAGTCGCTGCCGGCGGCCAGGCCGGGAACGCGGTCGAAGGCCAGTTTGTAGATCGCCGCGTGGTCATAGTCTCGTTCGCGGGCTTGATCCATGAGCAACGTCACCCCCTGGAAGACGCACTGCGCTGCCGGTGGTCCCCAGCCCCAGAAGTCCCCCATTTCGGCGGCGGAGATCAGGGTCTCTCGTAGTTCCCGTGCCTGTTCGGAGCACACAAGCGCGTAAACCGAGAGGATGCCGTCGACGTCGAGGTGGTTGTTGACTGCGACAGTCCAGGGTTCGCGACGGGGATGACCAAGGAATCGGAAGCAAGCCTCGGTCGAGGTGTCGCCGCGGTACTCTGGCGGAGTCTGATTTGGCCGCCAGTGGCTCAGTTCCAGATCGGTCGCCGGATTGAACAGTCTGCCGCCGCTGCCGTCGCAGAAGATGATGTGCTCGGCCTTGGGGCGTGGGGAATTCGACGCGACGATTTCGAAGCGGGAGATCATGGACTTTTCCGTGATGCGCTCGTACTAGCCGCGACCGTGGGGGAGCGCAATTGCGAGTCGACGCTCGATTCGCTCCCTCACGGTCGCGGCTAGTTCACACGCTGGAGCGCTCGATCGATGCGGGATACGCAGCGTTCGCGTCCAACGAGTGCCAGACAGTCGAACATCCCCGGCCCGGCCGCCTTGCCCGTCACCGCGACGCGCAACGCGTGGATGACCGCCCCCAAGCCTACGCCGCGCTCCGTCACGTACGCGTTCAGCAACGATTCCAGCGTCGCCGCGTCGAACGGTTCTGCGCCTGCCAGACGGTCGCGAAAGCCGCGCAACAATCCGCACGCGGCGGGATCCTGCGTCAGTCGCTTGTCGAAGGCCTTCTCATCGTACTCCAAGATATCGTCCGCGACGAAGTACTCACTGTACTGCACAATGTCCCCGAACAGCTTCAGCCGTTCGCCCAGCGCAGTCACCAATCGGGCAACGAATGCTCGCGCTGCCGCGTCGACCGGCTCGCTGATCCGCTTGGCCTTCACGAGGTATGGCAGGCACTGCTCGACCTTCTGCTCCAGTGGCAACTGGCCCATCCAGTGTTCCTGGTACGCCAGCAGCTTGTCGCAGTCGAGTCCGGCAGGACCTTTCACCACGCGCTCGAGTGAGAAGTTCTGCACCACGAAGTCGAGCGGCATGTTCTCGGTCTTGTCGTCGTACGACCAGCCGAGCCGCGACAGCGCGTTCAGCACGGCTTCCGGCAGGAAACCGACCTCCTCGTAGAACGACACCATCACCGGGTTCATCGCGTCCGAGACGGACTGCCCGATCGCCGGCAGGATCTGGTCGGCGATGTCGAACAGCTTCTTGAACTGCGGGTTGTTGCGGTACTTGCCGATCTCGCGCTTGCTGAGCTTTTTCGTGGTTCCCGGCGCCGCCACGAACGGGATGTGCGCGAACTCCGGCGTCTTCGCCCCGAGGGCGTCGTAGATCAGGAGCTGGACCGCCGTGTTCGTGAGGTGCTCCTCGGCGCGGATGACGTGACTGATCTGCAGCGCGATGTCGTCCACGACGGTCGCGAAGTTGTACAGCGGCGAGCCGTCGCTGCGGCAGATGACCGGGTCGGCCATCAGTCCGCAATCCCATTCGACATGCCCGCGGACATGGTCCTCGACCGAGACCTTTCGTTGCCGGTCGACGAGCAGACGAATGACGTGGGCGTCGCCGGCCGCGGCCTTGTTGGCCCGTTCGGCGGGGCTGAGCTGCAGCGAAACCCGCGAGCTGAGGTACGTCCGCTTCTCGGCCTGCGCCGCCTCGCGCTGGACCTTGATCTCGTCCGGCGTCTCGAAGTCCTGGTAGGCGGCGCCGGACTCCAGCAGCTGCGTCACCGCCCGTTTGTAGAACTCTCCTCGCTGCGACTGGAAATACGGCCCGTGGTCGCCGCCGACCTCTGGACCTTCGTCCCAGTCGAGGCCCAGCCAGCGGAAGGCGTCGAGGATCGGGCCGAGGGCGGCGTCGAGGTTTCGCTGCTGGTCGGTGTCATCGATCCGCAGGATGAACTTCCCGCCGTTGTGACGGGCGAACAGCCAGTTGAACAGGGCGGTCCGCATGCCGCCAATGTGCATGTAACCGGTCGGGGAAGGAGCAAAACGGGTGCGGACAGTCATCGACTCAAGTGTGCTCGGTTAGCGACGCATCGAAGATGCGTCAGCGGGATATCTGGCGGGTGCCACTGGCTGTGCCAGTGCCATATGTTCAGCGGATGCCGGCAGTCATCGCACTGGCGGAGCCAGTGGCACCCCCAAACCGGGGGCCGGCGCAGAATCGTTCGCTCGGCAGCGTATCAAGGGCACGGCAATGTGACCAACGGAGCCGGGAAGCAGCAGTCATCGAATCACGGAATTGCCGCCTTGGGGGTCGGCGGCGATGCTGAGCGGGCCGGCATCGCCGCGGCGGCAATTCCTGTTACTCTTGATGGGATCGGAGGTTATGGGTGTGGGTGGCCGAGAGTGTCGCAGGAATTCCGGGTCTTGGCGGATTCCTTCGTAACAACCGGCGGTGGTCTTCGCTCAGGAGTACATCAACACCAACGCGATCAAGACTCAACAGGATGTTCCTGGAACCCTTGATCGCAAACACGATCCATCGATCGAAGGAAATACGACCATGTCCAAGACCATCACCAGCTCGAAGAAGGCTGTCCGCGAACTGAAGGCCCTCCGCACGACGGACCGGGCGAAGAAGGCGGCTGCCAACCACCGCTGCTGCCGTTGCTGCCGCTGCTGGTTCTAATCGAATCCGGTCAGGCCGTGGGGGTCCTTCGCTTCAGTGCGAACGGGCCCCCACTCGCTTTTGACAGGTCTGAAAACCGCCGGCGACGCGGCCAGACGTCTCGCCACCGGGATGACCGAAGACACTCGGTGATCCCGGTGGCGAAATCGTTTTCAGGCAACTGCTGAATTCATCGGCTCACCGGGCAATTTCGCGAGCCAGTTTTCCCGTAACAGAGCGACGCGGCCTGCGATTAGACCAATATCAAGAACAACGCGATCAAGACGCAACAGGATGCACCTGACGCTTGATCGCCCCAACCATCGAAGGAAACACGACCATGTCCAAGACCATCACCACCTCGAAGAACAGCGTCCGCGAACTGAAGGCCCTCCGTACGACGGACCGGGCGAAGAAGGCGGCTGCGAACCACCGCTGCTGCCGTTGCTGCCGTTGCTTCTTCAACTGAGCCGAATTTGAAAGTCGCAGGGGGTCCTGGGCGAACTGCCGAGGGCCCCTTTTTTCGTTGGATGGCCGCGGTTTTCCGGCTGGCGGCACGTCCGGGAGGGCGAGGCTCCTGCCGAGCCGAATCGCATGGGGATGTCCATCTTTCCAGCGGCTCGGCGGGAGCCTCGCCTTCCCAGCGAAGTCAGAAATCCTGGACGCGGGGCGTAACAGACGCCGCCGGCGTCCGCTCAGAGAAATATCAAGAACAACGCGATCGTGAACAACAGGATGTTCCTGAAACGCCGATCGCACAACACGATACTCTTAAGGAACTTACGATGTCCGCCACGACCATCACGACCTCGAAGAAGGCTGTCCGCGAACTCAAGGCCCTCCGGACCACGGACCGGGCGAAGAAGGCGGCCGCCAACCACCGCTGCTGCCGTTGCTGCCGCTGCTGGTTCTAACTCCATCCGAGTTCGTGGGGGTCCTGGGCGAACAGCCGAGGCCCCCTTTTTTCGTTGGATGGCAATGATTTCTGGCTCGCTGGCGGCACTCCGGGAGGGAGAGGCTCCCGCCGAGCCGAATCGCATGGGCGAATCCAACCTTCCAGCGGCTCGGCAGGAGCCTCGCCCTCCCGTGCAGCTGCACTCCCAAGGACTGCCGCAGAATTCACCGATTTTCTGCGTAACACTGCGGAGCGGCCTCCGCTAAGCAGTACATCAACGACCTGAACCGTTTGCTCAACGTCAACTGACTAAGGAACTCCGCCATGATGCCCGCGATCGGATACGCCATCCGCGAACAGAACCGCCCGATCCTGACCGACCCGGCCATCAATGCGGCTGAGATCACCTTCGAACGCGCCGACGAGCCGCTTCGCGTGGACCGGTACATCCGAGACGACGAATTCGACCTCGTCAGCGTGCATGCCCTGAAGCTGTCGGTGGCCAGCCCCGACGCTCCGAACCAGCACTACCTCGAAGCCCTCCGGGCCATCGCCCAGGAGAACAACGCCGAGTCGATCAGCGACCACATGGGCTTCACGCGTGACGGGGAAGGGGGCGTCGAAATGGGGCACTTCGCTCCGCCGCCGTACACCGAAGCGGCGCTCGAAGCGACCTGCCGGAACATCGACCACATACAGACGTACTTCGGCGACGTCCGCTTCTACCTCGAAAACATCGCCTACCTGTTCCAGTTCGACGGCACGATGAGCGAGTCCGAGTTCCTGCAGCGGGTGCTCCGCAAGAGCGGCTGCGGCTGGCTGCTGGACGTGACCAACGTGTACGCGAACTCGCTGAACTTCGGCTACAACGCCTACGACTTCATCAGCGAAGTGATGCCCGCCAGCGACGCGGTGCAGATTCACCTCGCCGGCGGCTACTGGGACGACAAGGCCGAGATGTACATCGACAGCCACTCGCACCCGATTCCGGACGAGGTCTACAAGCTGTACCGGCACGCCCTGGTCGAGGCCGGCGGCAAGATCAACGCCACGTTCATCGAGCGGGATCAGGAATTCCCGGACGAAGACGGCTGGCGCAGCGAAGTCCGCCAGGTGCGGAAGATCACCGAAGGCGTCTGCCGTCCGGCCGTCGCCCTGCGGTGAACTTGAGCGAATTCCGTGCAATCCGCCGATCTCCTGGCGATTCCGAACAAAACTTCAACTTTTTTGTCCAAACCGGAAGAGCCGCGACCATTCCCTCTCAGAGGGGCGGGCAGGCCGGACGCCTGAACGACATTACCAGTCACTGCGACACATCTTCGAGGACTTGCAGCCATGGCCGTCACGTATTCGCTCGACGCGTACCGCGAACAACTTCGGCACTATGCCCAGACGATGGCAGTCGGCGACAACCGCGCCGCCTCGGCCGGGCTTCTGGCGGGCCACTCCCCCAGCCGGGTCGCCATGTTCACCGATGGCAACCTGTACAAGCGCTACGAGAAGCTGCAGTCCGCCTGCGAAGTGCTGGCCGACGGCCTCGACGAGCTGAACGACTACATCAAGGAATACATCAAGATCGTTCCGCTGTCGGCCTATGACACCAACACGACCGATGGCGAGCGGTTCCTGATCTGGCTCGACGAGAAAAAGGACCTGACCGACGAGCAGCGGGATTACGTTCGCTGCCAGCGCGGCCGGCACGCGATCGAATTCGTCGCCCTCAAGCAGCGTCTGGCCCATATCCGGTTCCAGGAACTGCTCTCGATGAATGACCGGCTGCTCCCCGAACTGGAGACGAATCCGCGTCTCGCAATCCATCTGAATCCGATTCACGTCTGGTCACGTTTCGAGACGGGCGCCCTGCTCGACGACGCCGACGGCGGCGGCGCGACGGTCATGTTTTTCCCGGTGGGGGAAGACATCCGCACGGCCGTCATCGAAGGGGACTGCGAGTCGCTGATCCACCTGCTCGAACAGCAGGGGGTCATGCGGCTCAAGGACCTCCGCAAGCTGTACCCGCACGACAGCCAGTCGGAACTGCCGGGCCTGATTCGCGACCTGGCCGAAATGGGCATGGTCGCCCTCGGGTAATTGATCCCCCCTCTCCCCCCGGGAGAGGGGCCGGGGGTGAGGGCGAACGGCAAGTCGGCGCCCCTGCACGATCTCCTGCGACAATCCCACCCCGGCTGCTCTGGGAGCAGACGGGGTGTTTGATTGCGCGTAACAACTCCCCGGCACCCGCGCTCAGGATCATGAGCACATCCATTCCGGGGAACATGTCATGGTCAGCGCGCCTGCCGTTCAGATTCCGATACTCGCGGCACCAGTCGCCGGGCCGGGTGTTGCAAAACCGCGAGCGTCGTCGGCCGAGAACGCTCTGACGGTTACGTCCATTTTCCGCGTCCACCGTGCCCGGCTGTTGTTCACCTATTCGCTGTTCGTCGTCGAGAACCTGCTGAAGCTCGCACAACCGGTGGCCATCGGCATCGCGATCAACGGCCTCCTGAACGGCTCGTATACCGGACTGTGGTGGTTCGTCGGCCAGCACTTGAGTCACCTCGTCATCAGCCGCGGCCGCCAGCGTTACGACACGCGCGTCTACAACGACGTGTACTCGGGACTGGCGACACAGTTGATCACCGATCAGCGGCGTCGGGCGATTGACGTCTCCACCGTCGCCGCCCGGTCGTCGCTGGCGAGGAACTACATCGAGTTCCTCGAGATGTATGTGCCGATGGTCATCAAGTCCGCCTTTTCGATCATCGGGGCGCTGGTCCTGTTGGGCTGGTACGACTGGGTGCTCGCGCCGCTGTGCTTCGGCCTGCTGGTCCCGGCCACCATTCTCAATATCTTCTACAGCCGCCGCACCCGGCGGTTGAACCGCCAGCTGCACGATCAGCTGGAGCAGGAAGTCCAGGTCATTGAACGGCATGACACGGCCGAGGTCCGGCGTCACTTCGACGTGCTGGGGCAGTGGCGCGTGAAGCTGTCCGATGCGGAAGCGGGGAACTTCTGCCAGATGGAACTGTTTGTGCTCGCCGTCATGGCCGGGGCACTGGTCAAGTTCTGCACGAGCGGCGCGGCCGGGGTTCCACCGCAGCCCGGCGATGTGTTTGCGGTGTTCCGGTACGTGATGCTCTTCATCACGGGCCTGGACAGCGTGCCGCGCGTCGTGGCCCAGTGGTCCCGCCTGTGCGATGTCCGCGGCCGGCTGGCTGGAGACCGGCAGGCGTAACGTGATTCCTCCCTCTCCCTCCGGGAGAGGGCCGGGGTGAGGGCCGTTTGTCAGCAGGATGTCCTGTCTGCAGTCGCCCTCATCCGGCCTTCGGCCACCTTCTCCCGGGGGGAGAAGGACGTGATCGATTGTGTTATCATCGACCGGCGATGGTGCTTGCTCCGATCAACACCGACGCTCCCATCTACCACTGGCCGCGCGCCACGGTCGGACTCATTGCGGCCAATGTGGTCGCCTTCCTTGCGATCGGCAGCGGGGCGCTGGGGACGTTCGAAGATGTCGTCGCCCGGTACGGACTGGTGCACGGCGAAGGTCTGCAGCCGTGGCAGTGGCTGACCTCGAACTTTGTCCATCGCGACTGGCTGCATCTTGCGGGGAACATGCTGTTCCTGTGGGGGCTGGGCCTCGTTGTTGAAGGGAAAATCGGCTGGCAGCGGTTCCTCGCGCTGTACCTTGGCCTCGGAATCGCGGAATGCGCGACTGAGCAGACGGCGCTCAGCTTCGTGCGGTTCGATTCGTACGGATCGTCGGCGATCATATTCGGCCTGCTGGCGATTGCGCTCGTCTGGGCGCCGAAGAACGATCTGATCGTTGCATTCTGGGTGCCGATCTCAGGAGTCGGATCATTCGACGTTTCGATCAGCCTGTTCTGTTTCATCGTCCTCGCGGTGCAGGGCCTCCTGGCGTGGTGGGTCGGGCCGACCGTGCTGCTGCATCTGATGGGCGCGATGCTGGGATTCGCCGTGGCAACGGTGATGGTCCGCCGGGGACTCGTCGATTGCGAAGGCTGGGATTTGTACTCGGTGCTGAAAGGCCGGACAGGCACGCCGGCGGCGAGCGACAACTACACTCCGATCCAGGAGCGGCCAGTGACAGAGCGACCGGTCGCGGACACTCCGGCGCCGCGCAAGCGCGTTGATCCCGATCGCGGGGCCGTCCTCCGGAAGGTCAAGGCGATCAAACGCATCCGCGCGCTGCTGCAGCGGAACCAGGCTCTGGAAGCGTATGAGTTCCTGCGCAGCACGCAGCATCTGCTGGTTGACTGGCAGCTCCCCGTGGACGATCACCTGGCGCTGGCGGACGCTCTGCAGCAGGCGCAGCAGTGGAATGAAGCGGTCAACCTGTGGGA
>JAEUIG010000765.1 GCA_016795125.1 Planctomycetaceae bacterium
ACGCGCGGCAATCCCGCGACGCGCGGGCAGCCGGTGCCACGGCAGTTCCTCGGCCTGCTTGCCGGCAAAGAGCGGCAGCCGTTCGCAGTTGGCAGCGGCCGGCTCGAACTGGCACAGGCGACCATCGATCCGGCGAATCCGCTGACGGCCCGCGTGATTGCGAACCGCATCTGGACTCAGCATTTCGGCGAAGGCCTCGTCCGCACGCCGAGCGATTTCGGCACGCGCGCGGAACGACCGTCGCACCCCGAATTGCTGGACTGGCTGGCGTCGCGGCTTGTCGCCGGCGGCTGGAAGCTGAAAGACCTGCAGCGGCTGATCGTGCTGTCGTCCACATTCCGGCAGTCGTCGGCCGGACCGGAAGACGCCGCGCAGCTCGCCACGGCGCAACAGCTCGATCCGGAGAACCGGCTGCTGTGGCGGATGAACGTGCATCGGCTGTCGTTCGAGGAGTTTCGCGACTCGCTGCTCGCGTCGTCCGGGCAGCTTGATCTCACGAGCGGCGGGCGCGCGGTGGAACTCTTCAAATCGCCGTTTCCCGCGCGCCGCACGCTGTATGGCCTGGTGGACCGCCAGTTCCTGCCCGGCACGCTGCGGATGTTCGACTTCGCGAATCCCGACCTGCACATTCCGGTGCGGAGTGAAACGACCGTGCCGCAGCAGGCGCTGTTCGTGATGAACCACCCGCTGCTGCTGGAGCGCGCACAGGCGCTGGCGAAGGCCGTCCCGGCCGATGCCGACGGCGCGGGTCGAGTCACGGCGATGTACGAGCGCGTCTATCAGCGAGCGCCGACGCCGCAGCAGACGGCGGCGGCGCTCGCTTTCATCGCGTCTGCCGAAGACCCCGACGCCGCACCGCCGGCCGTTCCCACCGCTGCTGACTGGCAGTACGGATATGGCGCGGTGGACGAAACGGCAAAGAGGGTCGCTGGCTTCACGCCGTTGCCACACTACACCGGGTCGGCATGGCAGGGAGGCACCGCGTATCCGGACACTGCGGGCCTCGGCTGGGTGCAGCTCACGGCGAAGGGAGGCCATCCCGGAAACGACCGCCAGCATGCAGCCGTGCGCCGGTGGACGGCTCCGCGCAGCACGGCGGTCCGAATCCGCTACGAACTCAAGCACGAGCCTGAACCCGGAGACGGCATCCGGGCGTTCGTCATCAGCAGCCACAGCGGAATGATCGCGACGGCGACGGTGCATCACTCATCGGCCAGCCTGTCGCTCGATGCGCCGCTGGCGGTCGAGGCCGGGGAGACGATCGATTTCGTGGTCGACATTGGCGACCAGCTCAACAGCGACCAGTTTCTGTGGCACGTCACGATCGAGGAACGCGGCAGCGAGGCGCCGGCCGCGGCTCCGCTGACGAAATGGGACTCATCCGCCGATTTCACACCGCAGACGATCGTGCAGCTCGACGCATGGGAGCAACTCGCGCAGCTGCTGCTGTGTGCCAATGAGTTTGTGTTTGTGGATTAGGGAAGGGGGTGGCGTCTCTGGGAGAGTTGCCAGCCCCACTTGTTAATCGTGACAGCACACTTGTGTGGTGACCTTCGTGGTTACACGGCCGGTTTTTCTCAGGCTGATTCAGCGTCTCAATCGTTTGGATTCCGCCCTATGCCCACTTCCCTCCCGCTTCCCGCTCCCTCGCGCCGCTCGGGGAAAGAAGCGAAAGCGACTGTGGTCGCCGCCCCACGCAAACCTCGAATCTTTCGGACCGCCACAATGACGACGGCGGTGTTCTTCACCGCGGTCGTGTGGTACGTCGGCTGCTACGGCTACTGGAATTGGCTGAAGGGGCGCGATTTTGCCGGCACTTCGAGCGTGTCACGCATGGAATGGGACGATGCGCTGTTCGCACCACTCGATTCGTACTCCCTCTCGAGCTATCCCGGGCATCAACAACTCGACACCTTTGCGCGTCTGTGGCACGACAAGGGATCAGGCGCAGATGTCACATGGTCGGACATCGCAGACGACTACGAGACCCAGCCTGTCGAGTCCGATCCCGACGCAGCGAAGTCCGCAAAATGACGGCATCAACCTGAGAATGCAGCCCGGAGGGCTGCCAGCCCTTCGCCGGCGATTGAGCGAAGCGATACCGCCGGACACGTTGTACTGAAGGCCCGTGCATCCCGAAGGGATGCCAGCGAGCGAAGGATGAAGTCTGAGAACATAGGTGCAGATAAATGCGGCAGGTGATGGCATCCCTTCGGGATGCAGGATCACCTGGTGCCTTGATACCGGTGGTATCGCTTCGCTCAACCACCGGCTATTGGATGAGACCCCTATCGGGGTCGAACAACGAACAACCATAAACCACATTTTCCATGCATCCGTCACGCTCCCCCTTCGGCCTTTCGCGTCGCTCGGTCCTGCAGCGTTCCGCGCTCGGTCTCGGCGCACTGGGACTGGCTGATCTGTTGTCATCGTCGAAGGCACTGGCGGAGCCAGTGGCACCTCAAATCGGTGGAACCGGCGGGAGCGGTTCGCTCGCCGTGCGGCAGCCGCACTTTGCGGCGAAGGCGAAGCGCGTCATTCACTTCTTCTGCAACGGCGGGCCATCGCAGGTCGATACGTTCGATCACAAGCCGATGCTGGCCAAGTACGCCGATCAGCCGGCGGGGATGAATCTGCGCACAGAACGCCGGACCGGGGCGGCGTTCCCGTCGCCGTTTGCGTTCCGGCCGTACGGCGAATCGGGGATCGAGGTCAGCGACATCTTCGCGAAGACCGCGGAGCACATCGACGACATCGCTGTGGTCCGGTCGATGTACGCGCAGGTTCCGAATCACGAGCCGTCGCTGATGCTGATGAACTGCGGCGACAGCGTGCTGCCGCGACCCAGCATGGGAGCGTGGGTGTTGTACGGGCTCGGTGCGGAGAACCGGAATCTGCCGGGGTTCGTCGCCATGTGTCCCGGCGGGCTGCCGATCAAGGACAGCGAGAACTGGCAGTCCGCGTTTCTCCCCGGCGCGTACCAGGGGACGTACGTGGATTCACAGCATCGCGAGCTGAGCAAGCTGATCGAGAACATCGAGCACCCGCAGATTTCGACCCGCGGCCAGCGGCGGCAGCTCGACCTGCTGGCGCAGCTCAACGCGGAGCATCGTGCGGCGCGGATCGATGACCGGCTGGACGCGCGGATCCAGTCGTTCGAACTGGCATTCCGGATGCAGCGGGATGCGGCGGAGGCGTTCGATATTTCGAGCGAGCCGCAGCATGTTCAGGAGTCGTACGGGGCGCACGTGCATGGCCGGCAGACCCTGATCGCGCGGCGCTTGCTGGAGCGCGGCGTGCGCTACGTGCAGCTGTGGCACGGCGCCGGGCAGCCGTGGGACAACCATGAAAACATCAAGGACACGCACGCCAAGCTCGCGGGCGAGCTGGACCAGCCGATCGCCGCACTGCTGGCCGATCTCAAGCAGCGGGGAATGTTCGACGACACGCTGGTGTTGTGGGGCGGAGAGTTCGGCCGCACGCCGACGGTCGAAATGACGGGTGACGGCAAGTCGAAACTGGGCCGCGACCACAACCATTACGGATTCAGCGTGTGGCTGGCCGGCGGCGGCATCAAGGGCGGGACGACGTACGGTGCCACCGACGACTTCGGCTTCAAAGCGGTCGAAAACCCGTCGAGCGTGCATGACCTGCACGCGACCATGCTGCATCTGCTAGGCTTCGACCACGAGCAGCTGACATATCGCTACGCCGGCCGCGACTTCCGGCTGACGGATGTGAGCGGGAAGGTGATCCGGGAGATATTGGGGTAGCGCTTGATCGGAGAAGTTCACTAGTGCAGCGTCACTGCAAAGAGTTCGGG
>JAEUIG010000824.1 GCA_016795125.1 Planctomycetaceae bacterium
TCTTCTGCGGCGACACGTTCATGATCCAGTACGCGGTGAACCGGGGAGCGTTCCTGAGCTTGTTCGCCAACTTGCCGGACCTGGTCCGCACCGGGCTGCTGGTCGTCATGAACGGCATCGTCCTCGCGGGCGTCGCGTTCATCCTGCTGTTCCGATCGGGATGGAACAAGTGGTCATTCGTCGCCCTCGCGCTGCTCCTCGCGGGGGGCGTTGGGAATCTGATCGACCGCATCTGGCTGGGAGGTGTCATCGACTTCATGGTGATCGACCTCTCTCAAATGACCGGCATCGGCTGGCTGAAGACCGGTGTTTTCAACGTGGCAGACATTGCCATCACGGCCGGCTTTTTGATGCTGCTGCCGCAACTGCTGAAGAAGGATCCGTCCGGGCCGCCGGCGACTGCCGAGGCGACGGCATGACATGCCTCACCCGGATCACCGCTCGTAGCAGCGCTGCGAGAGTTCGCCGGCGGGCGGTGGTCGCTGCGGCGGCTGTACTCGCCGTCGCGGGAAACCTGCAGGCGGCCGACCGCGTCACGGTGCAGCGCGCCGGCTCCAGCGGCACGATGACGCTGACCGGCGAAATCGAGGACTACACGGCGCGGCGGCTGACGATTCGCCTGCAGGATGCCGACGTCCGGCGCAGCGTCGCGCCCGAGGAAATCCTGGAGATCGACACGCACCGGTCCGAAGAGCATCAGCGTGGACGGGAAGAACTCGCGAAGGACAATCACCTGGCCGCTGAGCCGCTGCTGGTAGCGGCGATCGAAAAAGACGTGCGCCCCTGGGTGCAGCAGGACCTGTTGGCCGACCTCGTCCGGTGCGCGATCCGTCGCGGCGATCGACGCGCGGCGGGCGGATACTTCGCGCGGATGATCGTCCAGGAACCGTCCTCGCGGCATTGGGGCGTTGCGCCGCTCATCTGGGCGACCGAGGAGACCGGAAAGGAACTCAGGTCCGCTGCCGTGGAGTGGCTGGCATCGTCCGCAGACGGAGTGCGACTGCTGGGGGCGAGCATCCTGCTGCTGGATCAGTCGCACATGAGCGAGGCACGTCGTGCGCTCGATGACCTGGCGCGATCGCCGGAATCCCAGCTGCGGACATTGGCGCAGTCTCAGTTGTGGAGGGTACGGCTTGTGGCCGGCGACGTTTCCGCGCCCGAGGTGCAGTCGTGGCGACAGCAGGTGGAGTCGATGCCGCCGTCCATTCGTGGCGGACCGACATACATCCTCGGCCGCGCCGCCGCCGCACGCAGCGATCTGGAGCAGGCGGCTGCCGACTGGCTGTGGTTGCCGCTCGTTTATAGCGACGACGCGCCGCTGGCTGCGCGGGCATGCGTCGACGCTGCGGACGCCTTGCGCCGCATCGGCCAGGAGGCGGAGGCCGACGCGCTGTATCGCGAAGTTATCGAGCGGTATGCCTGGTCACCCGCCGCAGGCGACGCAAAACAGGGCCTGAATCCGCCGGCGAATGAAGGAATACCCGATGGCGGCTGAATGTCTCCCGTTTCGCCGGTGGCTGGGGGTTGTGATCGCACTCGCCGTCGGCATGGCTGCGCCCGCGACGCTGCAGGCCGCCGACGGAATGTTCATTCGCGAAGACGGCAGCATCGACGTCCCCGGCCTGCTGCAGGCCGGCGGGACGATCGGCTGGGTGATCGTCGCGCTGAGCGTGGCGATGGTGGCGCTGATTCTCGAGCACCTGTTCAGCATTCGCCGCAGCACGTTGATGCCGCCGGGGCTGGCCGACGAACTGCACCAGCTGCTGTCGACCGGCCAGCACGTTCAGGCGGCCACGCGGGCGCGGGAACGCAGCAGCTATCTGGGGTTTGTCGTCGCGGCCGCATTGCAGGAAATGGCCTTCGGGTACGCGGCCGTCGAGAAGGCGCTGGAAGACTCCGCCGCGGAACAAGCCGCGCGTCTCTTCCGCAAGATTGAATACCTGTCGGTCATCGGCGTGATTGCGCCGATGCTGGGGTTGATGGGGACCGTCTGGGGGATGATCCTGGCCTTCGGCGAGTTCGCCATCAACGCGAACCCGCAGCCGACGGACCTCGCGCCGGCCATCTCGCTCGCCCTGGTGACTACGTTGCAGGGACTCGTCGTGGCAGTTCCTGCGCTGGCGGCGTTCGCCTGGTTTCGCAGTCGCGTGGATGAATTCGTCGCGGAGGCGTCGCTCACCGCCGAACATGTCCTCAGCCCGGTGAAACGGCAGATCATCGACAGCCGCAGGCAGAGATCCGCCGAGCAGCGGACAGCCCAACGTGGCAATCGCCCGCGAGTGCCTCCGGTTGCGATGGAACGGGAACCGCCGCGATGAAGCTGCCGAAGCGGTCCCGCAGCGGCCTGGCGTTCAATCTCACGCCGCTGATCGACATCGTGTTCAACATCATGATCTTCTTCCTGCTGACGGCGCACTTCACGCGGTCGGCGGAGAGCGAAGCGGTCGACCTGCCCTTGGCGACGCAGATCAGCGAGGAAGCGGACGCCGCGCGCCGGCTGGTCATTACGGTCCACGAGGATGGCACGCTCCACCTGGCAGGCCAGCCGGCAACCGTCGCCAGTGTCGAGACCGCACTCGTGGAATTGCTTGAGGGAGACCGAAAGGTCCAGGTTCAGATCAGGTCCGACAAGGACGTGCCCTATGGCACCGTCGAACCGCTGCTGCTGATGTGTGCGAAGCACGGCGTGCAAGACGTCGGGTTCAAGGTGTTTGAAGCCGCAGAGTAGCAGCTTCTCCCTACCTCGAAGCTCACGCCGGCGTCGGGAGGGCGAGGCGGCTTTGCACAATAATTGTCGTGCTCCGTCCATTGAGCATTGTCAGCCGCGCCAACCTCCGCAAAGGAAGGAAGTTCACCACGGAGAACACGGAGGACAC
>JAEUIG010000013.1 GCA_016795125.1 Planctomycetaceae bacterium
CGGGTGGTCGATCCATCAACGACCGGAAGACGGGATCGGAAAAGTAATTCTGCAACACCAGGCCCCGGAGCATTGGAAAATTGGAGACGTTGAGGTCGCGCGGTCGCCAGCCGGAGAGCCAGGTGTCGAGCGTGACGACGATCGCCTTGTAGCCGGCCCGTTCGGCGCGTGAGACCAGGCTCTCGGCCAGTTCCTTATGGCGCGGCGTGTACAGCTGAAAGAATCCGGGCGTGTCGCCTGCGGCCTCTGCGACCTTTTCCAGCGGATCGTTCGTCAGCGTTGTGGCGCAGAAGGGAACTCCCGAGAGCGCGCTGGCCCGCGCTGCGTGGAGGTCTCCATGACCGTCCGGGGTGCAGATGCCGTTGACTCCGATCGGCGACATGAAGATCGGACTGGGAAAGCGAACTCCGAAGAGTTCGACCGAGAGATCGCGCGTGGACGTGTCGACCATCATCCGGGGGATCATGCCCCAGCGATGGAAGGCGGCGACATTGCTGTCCTGCGTCCACTCATCGCCGCAACCCCCTTGAACGTAGTTGAGCACCTGCGGCGGCATCGCGGCCTCCGCGCGCTTGACCAGCGTCGCGAAGTCGACAGGCAGCCTGGGGATCACCCCCTGCAGTCCGTCGCCGTAGATCAGGTTCTGGTAGTCGCCGTAGTGCGCCATGCGCGGGTTCCGCGGGAATGCGTGGTTGGCCGTTGCCGGGGAGGATAACCGGTCGTGACTCGAGTACAAACTGACTTCATTCGCGGGGGCGGCATGTTGAGTGTTAAGCGTGCCGCAGCAGCTTGGCGCGCCCTGTCAAGAGCAAGGCGAGCGAGAGGAAAGTCCGCCACGCCCATCCCGTTGGTCTGGGCGTGCCACCCGGGATCGCTGCCACCAAAGGTCGGCCGGCGCACGGATTGGCACAACAGCGTTGTTCGGCGATACTTTCCGGCGACGTCGGTCCCCATCGTTCAAGGAGTTGCGGCCCTATGTCTCGGGCATTGTGGATGCTGTTTGCAGCTGGCGGCGCACTGATGGTCGGTTGCGGATCGGGCGGGAAGCCTCCCTCGAAACCTGAGACTTCGGCCGCTCCCGCTGCTGCGCCGGAGCAATCCACAAGTTCATCGTCCACGTCGAGCAGCGAGACGCGTGATTCGCGCACGAGGTGGATCGGAGATGTTCCGTACGATGTCTTCTATGATCGTCCGTTGGACGTTCTCGGAGACACCACGCCGCCAGTGGCGACGATGACTCCTGCCGATTCAGGCGACGCGGTCGCGCCACCGCAACAGACGGAAGGCGCCCCCGACTCCGTAGCGCCTGTGGAGACGCCGGCAGTCGGGAATCCCTCCTCTCCGGTCGATCAGGGCACCGTGGACTGGGCCGTCGTCGCGCCGATCGATCGGCTGGAAGCAGAGACGAAGGAAATCCGCACGCGTCTGTCGGCGAACCTGCAGACGGTCGCGACATTCAACGCGAACGTTGACGGAATCGAGACGGACGGGAGCATCCTGGCGCTGATCGCCGCGATCATCGAGCGGCATCCCCAGAAGGTGAACTGGCAGGACCGTGCCCGCCACGTGCGACAACTGGGATATGACGTCTACATCAACGCCTCCGGCAAAGGGCGCGGTCCGTTCACCAGCACCAAGGAGCCGTTCGAAAAGATCGTTGGGATCCTGGATGGCGGTCCGGCGCCGGAGATCGACGCGGCTGAACAGATTCCGCTGGGGGAGGCGGGAGACCGGTCACAGGTGATGCTGCGGTTCGAGACCGGGTTCGCCTGGCTCAGGGCGGACATCAACACGCCGGCGCGTCTCAAGGAGGAGAAGGATCGAGTCATCCGCGAGACGACCGTGCAGGCGGCGCTGGCGACAGCGCTGACGGATGCCAGCTTCGACACGACAGACCAGGAGCAGTATCAGCAGTTCCTGCAGCAGTTCATTGCGGGGGAACAGGCAATGACGGCCGCTGCAGAACTGGGCGACTTCACCGCGTACGAACAGGCGCGGGACCGCGTTCAGAAGAGCTGCGACGCCTGCCACCTGGAATATCGGAACCGCAGTTCCGAGTGACAGGCAGATTCCCTGATCAGGTGGCGCCCGGCGTCTGCAGCGCCTGGAGGGCGGCCTCCCGCGTGGGAAACGTCGGCCACAAGCGGTCGAGATTGGTCACTTCGATCACTTCCGCGCAGTTCGGCGTCAGGCCGCAAAGTGCGAAGCGTCCGCCGGGTTGCTGCTGAATCCGGTTCCACACGCGAAACAGCACCTCGATGAACGAGGAGCCGAAGAACTTCACGTGGGAGAGGTCGAACAACATGCAGGGATTCGACCCCGTGATGGCCGACAGCAGCGTCTGCAACGTCTCCGGGATGTGGTCCTCGGTGATTCGATCGCACTCGGGGCCGTATGCCACAACCGTGACGTTGCCTTCCCGCAGGATTTGTGGTGCTCCCGAAGCCGACATGGATCGTTCCATCTCCTTCCAGGAACAGGCGTTGCATGCGGCCGGCGGGGCGCACCGTTCCTTGACGCAATCCTAACCGGCGGCACCGGAGTGTCAACCGCCACGGTGGACCGGCGGTACGTCAGGGCTGGCAGGCGTCACCGGCGCGGCGATACTGCAGATGTCAGGGGCCTGATCAGTAGTTGATCTGGCACTGAAGTCGGAGCAGTTGCCCGTCGAACAGCCGGTACGACTTGCGGCTCACCGCGGCCGAACTGCTGATGGCGTCCAGATTCGTGCGCTCGGTCCAACTGTAAGACAGCGTCAATTCCACTTCCTTGCGAATCTGCCACTCAAGTCCGGCATCGAGTTCCTTGACCTGTGCATGGGGTGCATTGCGGAACGATCGATAACCGCCGTCGAAGTACTGCCAGCGCGCAAACGGGAAGAAGTCGCCGCAATTGTCGGTCTGGATCCGGTACAGGAGCATCGCGTAGCCCCCTTGCAGAAAGTCCCGCTCGATCGCGGTCTGCGCGTCGTTCAGTTCCGGTCCGCGGCCGACGAGCCACTCCGCCTGGAAGCCCAACGGCTGCGGATACCAGACGAACGTCCCGCCGATCCGCTGATCCAGGTGTCCGTCAACCTGTCCCCGTTCCCGCGTGCCGAGCGGCGTCACGTCGACCGCCCCCGCGCCCAGCGGACGGATCGGCGAACCGAGTACCACATACTCGCCGGTGTATCCCTGCACGGAGGTCTCGATGATTTGCCCGTTCTCAAACTCCCACGGCCAGGTCAGCCGCGACACAAGATGCACGTTGTCATTTTCCTCGCGGAACGAGCCCCCCTGTCCGTTGTGGACTCCGATGCCGAAGATGCCGTAGTTCCCTGACGGCTTGAGCCCTTCCTCGTTGAGCTTGTCAAACAACTCCTGCGCTTCCACCGGCGTCCAGTAATAGAACACTCCCAGATCGCGCTCGTTGCGAGTGGCGCTGTTGAACGCATCGTCGCGGTCGAGCGGAACGCGGTTCGAGCTCGATTGCAGATTCTCCCAGCCGAAGGGCACCTTCGACTGACCGACGCGAAACCGGTGGACCTTGTCGGTGTCGACGTAGAGATCGCCGTACCAGTCGCGGATCTGCGCGAACTGAATGGCGTCGGTGCTGCCCGGAACGCCGGAGGCAAAGTCCGGCTGCAGGTACACAAACAGATGGTCGGTGATGTCCGCCTGAAAGATCAGTCGCGCGCGACGAATCAGAAAACTGTCGCGTGCTCCCACGGAGCTATCTCCCGCGTGCTGCGCGACAGCGGTCCCGTCCTCATGGTCCGTCGTATGATTGATGCGAAACTGCGCGTACCCGCGCATCTTGTACTTCTCGTACCAGGCCTTCTCTTTGGGCTTCTCCGGTTCCTTGGGAGGCTCCGGTTTCTCTTCCGCTTCCGCCGCTGCTGCCGGAGTCTGGCTGCTGATGATCTGCAGCGACGAACTCTCGACACCCGGTGCAAGAGGGGGTAACTCGATGGCGCCTGCCGTCGTTGGGACTACGTCGGTCTGCACCAACAGGTCTGCGTCGGACGCAATCCCCCCGGCAGTCCGGATCATCGCGGAAGCATCTTCCGGCACATTGTCGGTCGCACTCGGTCGCTGCGTCGCAACTGTGCGAACCGACGCGGTCCCTGCCGGTTGCAGGTCGGTCACCGGCGCTGATGGGCGCGGTGCGGACGTGACCGCCGGCTTGGCCGGCATCCGGGACTGGGCGGCGAGCGGCGCGCAAAACGCGTTGGCGCTGATTAGCAGGCCCAACCACAGGGAGAAGCGGAGACGGTGCATGTCAGTGAACGCAGGCGAGTTACGTTGCGGTGCGCAACGGCAGACTCACTCGCGTCTTTATCGGTACTGACGATTGTGCCGATTTATTAAGACTGGAGAACCAGTCAAGATTCTTCGGTCAGGCGATTTAAAGCGCCTCTGAAGCTGCCCCGCGGCACATTCTGCCGGTCAGCACCAGCGCGATCGGTCAGTTGAGCGGCAGGACGCCGCCGGTGCTGTCGCCCTGTCGCACGGCGGGCACCGCCCGGAGAAACAGTGCCAGTCCGGATTCCGCGGCGGCAACGGTCCCGAGCGACTTGCCGAACGGATCGACGACCGTGCCCCACGTCTGCCCCGCTTCCACGTGGTCGCCGAGTTCGACGGACGGCACAAAATAGCCGGCGGCGGGAGCAGGATGCATCACCTGCAAGTGCCCGCTGGCGACGCGCGGGTCTTCGACAACGTGCTCCACCTGCGAAGGAGCGAGAGCACGCTCGATGATTCCGAGCATGCCGGCGACGTTGAGGCAGCCGGCGACGCATAATTCCACGGCGTGCTCCTCGAACCGCTCTCCTCCGCCGGCTTCGACATAGATCGCCGGCACGCCGGCGTCGCGCGCCACCGAGAGCGTCCGGCCGTCCAGCTGCGGATGCGTGCCCCAGACAATGGGACAGTTGAACGCCCGCGCCATCCGGCGTTGTGATTCGAGCACTTTCTCGTCCGGATGCAGCATATATCCGGCCAGCGGCAGGATGCGGAACAGCCGTCCGCCGGTATGCAGATCGATGAAAGCGTCGGCCTCGCGAATCAGCGGTGCCAGCGCTGCGGCGATGCGTTCGGTGGAACTGCCGTCGCTGCGGCCGGGCATTGTCCGGGCGAGGTCGAGTCCATCCTCGCCGACTCGCTGACCTCCAAGAAACGCAGGCTCGTTGGCAATGGGAACCAACGTGATGCGGCCGCGCACTACCACCGACTGCAGCTGCTGCCATAACCGGCGCACGGCCACCATTGGTTCGAACTCGTCGCCGTGCACGCCCGCCATGATCAGCAGATGCGGGCGACCGCTCCCCAGCGACTGCATCGTGAGTTGGGTTTGCATCTGTTGAATCCGGCGACAGGACGATGGTGATCGGCTCTCCGTTGCACCATAATGCGACCGACATCCGGTGCCAACGCCGAGTTGGCGAGTCCGAGAAGAACGCGATCACTCAGCACCGAAAGGCCGACCTCGATGACGTTCCGCGAATCCGCCGCGCCGAAACACGCGCGACGATCGTTTCTGAGCCGGGTTGCCGGAACTCTCGGCGCGGCGGCGATGCTGGGAGTCCATCGCAGCGAATCCGGCGCGTCCCTGGCCGCCGAGCCGCCGCCGGTCGATGGGCTGGAAGGCATCAAGGCGCTCCTGGCCGGCAAGGAACCCGTCACCTGGGTCATCACGGGCGACAGCATTACGCACGGCGCGCTGCATACTCTCGGCTGGCGCAGTTATCCGGAGCACTTCGCCGAACGCGTTCGCTGGGAACTGCGGCGCGTGCGCGACATCGTGATTAATACGGGGATCAGCGGGGATCGAGTGCCGGGAATCTCGGCCGATCTCGACTGGCGCGTGCTGCAATTCAAGCCGCACGTCGTTTCGCTGATGTTCGGGATGAACGACTGCACCGCCGGCCCGGCCGGTCGCGACCAGTTCCGGACCGACCTGGGAACCTTGGTGGAGCGGATTCGCGCCGCCGGCGCGATCCCCCTGCTGAATACGCCGAACACCGTGTACGTCGCCAACTCAAGGGGCCGGGAAGACCTGCCGGCCTATGCGCAGATCGTGCGCGAGTACGCCGAGGCCCACCAGATCGCGCTCGTCGATCATTGGAAGCACTGGGAAACGGCGAAGCCGAATCAGGAAGACCTCCTGCCGTGGATTGAAGACAAGAGCATCCATCCCGGCGTGTACGGCCACCGTGAGTTTGCCAAGGAGATCTTCCGGGTGATCGGCATCTACGATGAAGCCAGTCCGACGTGCGATCTGGAAGTTCCGTGAACCAATTTTAAAACTCGCTGAGTGCCGGGATGGCCGGGGTTGGAGCAACGCGAAACCCCGGCGCCGACGCCCCGGGGCTTCCCTTTGGACCAGCCCCGGCCACCCCCAATCGGTTGGCAACGGGTTCGCGCGTCGCCGAATGCAGAAGGTCATCGGTCGCTGCAATGGATTTGTGCTGCTGGTGTGGTGGTGGGACTGCTGGTGTCCGTCGCTGTGGGTGACGAGCCGGTGTTTCGGATTCACGCGCTGAATCCGGAGTCCGAGTTCAGCGCGGCGGCCGTTTTTGATGT
>JAEUIG010000054.1 GCA_016795125.1 Planctomycetaceae bacterium
CCGAGATGGGGTAGTTGCGGATCGCTCGGACACTGAGCGAGCAGCGCGTCGGCTCACAGCAACGAGCCGGGTCGCAAGCTCTCATCCACCGGCGATCTGCCGTGATTGAGCAGTTGGTGACAGAGATTGCGTGTGTGCTCTGCGCGCAATGAGGCCGTAGCAGGCGCTGTTAGACGTTGATTCGCATCGCCTGCTGCTGAAGCGTCGCCCACGTCGCCAGGAGATTCCCGCGACTCGCGGACTCGTGCCTCAGGTGTTCGCGAGACCCGGACCCTGTGTCGGATCGATCCGCGAAAGATGCGATCGGCTCAAGACCTTTGTGCCGGTCGTTTAGTTCGGAACTGGGCGGTTCCGGAACCGGAGCTTTCGTTGCGCAGCCGCAGGTGCTGCAGCCATGTCCAGAAGCGGTGCGGCTGCAGCAGCAGGACGGCGCGCCCCCACCGTTTGGAATCGAGCAATGCTGCGATAGACCACCGCAAGCGGCAACCGGACCGACCACGAGCACTGCCGAAACGGCGTGCACAATCAAAGCCAGTATGGCTCGGCGAGGATCTCTCATCGTCACTGCCTCACGCCTTGATTGTACGACCTGCAGTCCGCTGTTGCCAACACTTCTGCCAAACTTAGTCGAACGGAAGGGGCGCAGATGGATATCGCAACAGGCTTTGAAATCGCGAAGGAATCTGACTCGAACAAATCCCGTTCATGTTCGCGTCTCGGAGCTGTCGTCAGCGGGGCTCGTCCCCCGGGGGCCCCCGCTGATGACAGCGGAGACGCCTGCGACTTCGGCCGAAGTTGGACGCTGACTCGCACTGTGACGCCTGGTTCAACCGACGTGCCGCAAGGCCGGCACGATATCGGCCTGTGCCGCGCGCCACGCGGGCGCAATTCCGGCAATGATCCCGATCGTGGCTGAGACAATGAGGCCGGTGCTGGCAATTGATGTCGAGGGCGCGAACGCGATCGAGACCGCTTCGGCGCCGACCGAGAGCCGGCTGACGGATAACACGACCAGCGCGGTGATGACGCCGGCCACCCCCCCGAAGAAGCTCACCAGCACGCATTCGGACAGCACCAGTCGGAACACTCGCGGGCCGGTGACACCACGGGTTTGCAGCACGGCGTGCTCCCGAATCTCGATCGTCCACGCAGGTCAGGGCGTCTGGCAACTTCAATGGCGAATTGACTTTACTACAGAGCAGTGGTAGGATTGCACCGTTCTTTTCGCGTTGAGGACACTTCTCAAGCGATTTTCGCGTGCTACGTCGAATCTTGATCCTACTGCCGGTTTTCGGTGTGCTCGTATGCCCCTTGGCATGCGTCGGGCAACCGAGCGTATTGTGCGCGTCTGACGTTTGCTGTCGGCTCACTCTGGATCGGTGTGGGGAGAATTGTGTTGAGCCCTGCGGGGAAGAGCCTTGCGATGAGCAATGCTCTGGCGAATGCGTTTGCCGTCTATTGGTGCCACCCACCAAGGCGCCCCTCGCATCCATGCTGTTGTCAGCGTTTCCCGCTGATCAGTGGCTGAACTCGGATGCGGCCAGTGCTCAGAGCGCGACATCACGAGCTTTCTTGCACCATGAAATCATGGCCCGGCAGCAGCCTTCTGGGACGGCGCTGCGCCTAGTGATCTCCTCCTTGGTTCTTTAGTCGCCCGCTGCGACTTCGATTCGACGGCTTGCGCACGTAACGACGTCGCGCCGTACACGCTTTAAACAGTTGGCCTGCTTCCCAGGTTCTCCCGTACCTGATCGATCGGTGCGCCCATGACCTCGCAGTCTGCTATTACGCCCAGTTCGCCCGTGTCTTCTGCAATTGAGCTTCGGCCAAGTCGGCGGTCGCCTTCCAGCATCGTGGGGCGTTTCGCGGCAACAGTTCCCACGATCCTTGTACTGATGCTGCTCGCGGGCGTCGGCTACTACGGCCATCGTTCAGACTGGAAGATGCCAAGATTTGCGACACTGGCGGGCGAGGTGCCTTCAGTCCCCCACGACTGGTGCGAAGAGCATGGCGTTCCCGAGTCGATTTGCGTGGAGTGCAATCGCGCGAAGTTTCCGCCCGAGCCGGATTACAGCTGGTGCTCGGAGCATGGGGTTCACAATTGCCCACTGCACCATCCGGGGGCTGCTCAGGTACAGGGTGTGCCGGACGTCAGGCCCGATGACTTCGCCCGTGCAGAGCGAGCGTTTGCCGTTCAAGAGCGGCAGCGGAATAACGCAGCATGTACCTACTATCAGCGGCGGATTCAATTTGCTTCTGTGGAGAGCGTAAAGCAGGCCGGCGTCGATGTGGAGCTCGTCGAACGAGGGCGGATCGTGGAGTCGATCTCTGTCGGAGGTGAAATCATCTATGACGAGACACAGCACGCCAACTTGTCCGCGCGGGCTCCCGGAACGGTCTGGCGCGTTGAGAAAAAAATCGGGGATCGAGTCGAGACCGGTGAGGTGCTCGCGCTCATCGACGCCATGGCCGTGGGAGAAGCGAAGGCGACGTTGATGCAGGCCCTCGCCGAAGAGAGTCTCCGGCGTCAAACCGTCGAACGACTGACGTCCATTGGCACGGGGGCGATTCCCGGTCGCCAAATCGTCGACGCGAAGGCTGAATACGTTAAGGCACAAGTCAGCGTTCTCAGTGCCGAGCAGTCCCTGACCAATCTCGGTCTGCCGGTCGACATCGATCCGCTTCGAGAAATGCCGCAGGAGCAAGTCCAGGAACAGCTGCGATTCTTGGGGATCCCAGAGTCGATCCAATCGGAATTGGATGTCCGAACCGGGACGAGCAATCTGCTGCCAATTCGAACTCCTGCGGAGGGGGTGATCATCGATCGGCAAATCGTGTCAGGGGAGGTGGTGGATACATCGCGAGTGCTGTTCCAAGTGGCCGACACGACTCGCATGTGGCTGACACTGAACGTGCGCGCGGAGGATGCGGGCAAAATCAGACCGGGGCTAACGGTGGAGTTCGTGCCGGATGGCACGACTGAGAAAGTGGCCGGCACTCTGTCTTGGATCAGCACTGCGGCGGACTCGGAAACGCGGATGGTGAGAGTTCGCGCTGACCTCGCCAATACGGATGGGCGGCTCCGAGACGAAAGCTTCGGATCGGGTCGCATTATTCTGCGTGAGGAGCCCGAGGCCATTCTCGTACCAGTTGCTTCGATCCATAACGAAGGCTGTTGCCAAGTCGTCTTCGTTCGCGACCGGAACTGGGTCACCAGTCCGGAGAGCCCGAAGGTGTTTCATGTCAGAACCGTTCGGGTCGGGGCGAGAACTTCCGAACAGGCCGAGATCATCGCTGGTGTCCTGCCAGGGGAGGTCGTCGTTTCAAAGGGAAGCGACGTGCTGCGCGCCCAACTGCTGAAAAACAACTTGGGCGAAGGCTGCACTTGCGGTGCAGACTAGCGCGCTGCCTGTGGGTCCTATTGAAGACAGTTCGTTCGCCAATTTCGCGCGGGGTGATCATGCTGAACTGGATTATTGACTTTTCGTTGCGGCACCGCGCGCTGGTGATCCTGGCCGGACTGCTCATGATTGCCGTGGGGGCGGTGTCGTTGCGGCAATTGGACATTGACGCGTTTCCCGATACGACACCCGTTCAGATTCAGATC
>JAEUIG010000115.1 GCA_016795125.1 Planctomycetaceae bacterium
CGACGCAAGATCTTCCAGATCTTTTATCGCCGCGGCAGCGAGCTCGAGCGTCGGCGAAAAGGCACCGGCCTGGGACTCTACATCGTGCATACCCTCGTCCGCCGCATGAAGGGGTCCATTGACGTGCTGGACCGGATTGACGGCAAGTCCGGATGCGTGTTCCAGGTCGAGCTGCCCGGGCCGGTCTCCGATCATTCACTGATGGAACGCAGCGAGCCGCCGCTGACCGCGCGCGCGACGCAGGCCGCGGAGACGCTGTCGTGAGCGCGCACATCCTGGTCGTGGAAGACGAAGACGCCATCGCCCGCGGACTGGCGTTCAACTTTGAGCAGGAAGGCTTCACCGCCGTCGTGCACGGCGATGGACCATCGGCCCTCAAATACTTCGACGAACACGATGGCGAAATCGACTGCGTCGTCCTCGACCTCATGCTGCCCGGCATGAGCGGCTACGAAGTGTGCCGCGCCATTCGTGAGCGGGACGGAGTCGTTCCCATTCTGGTCCTCAGCGCGCGAATGCTGTCGGAGGACAAGGCCTACGCCTTCGACTGCGGCACTGACCAGTACATGACCAAGCCGTTCAATCTCCCGGAACTCCTCAGCCGGGTAAAGAACCTGCTCGTGCGCAAGCAGCGGCTGCAGAGGCACGCCAAACCGGAACCTGTCGCTCCGCTGTCCGCGTTCCGCTTCGGGTCCGTCCAGGCGGACCTTGGCAAGTACGAGCTGCGGAAAGGGGAGCAGGTTCACGCCCTGACGAAGATGGAAGTCGAACTGCTCCGCTACTTCTGGGAGCACGAGGGGACCGTCCTCCCGCGACAGCGGATTCTGCGCGATGTGTGGGACCAGTCGGCGGACGTGACCACGCGGACGATCGACAATTTCGTGATGCGATTGCGGAAATACATCGAAGACGACGCCGCCAACCCGCAACATCTGCTGTCCGTACGCGGCACCGGCTACCGGTTTCTCGCGAATCCGGAGAATGCAACGCCAGAGGAATAAATGACTTGCGTCTGTGACACAATTTTGACGCAAGTTTGAAACGCCGCTGACACTCGGCCGCCGAAGATGTGATACAAGTGCCGTCCCTGTGGGGGTTTGGAACCGCCTCAGCAGACCCGCAACCTGGATTCACACGCTTCGGAGCACGTATGTCGCCGCAAACGCTGCAGGCCCCCTCCCGGAAACATCGCCGTCTCAAGCCGGCGCCGCAGCAGCAGATCGAGAAGGGAGATGTCCCGCTCTACGATCTTTACGACCCCCGTCATTTCAACCTGAAAAGCGTCGACTGGGTCGTCCTTGGCTGGATGTCGATGATTCACATCGGCGCGCTGGCTGCGCCGTTCTATTTCACCTGGCAGGCGTTCGTCGGCATGCTGGTCATGCACTGGGCCACCTGCAGCATCGGCATCTGCCTCGGCTATCACCGGTTCCTGTCGCACAAGTCTCTCAAGCTGCGGCAGCCGGCGCGGTTTCTCGTGACGCTGTGCGGCGTCCTGTCGGGCGAAGGTTCGCCGCTGATGTGGTCCGCCACGCACCGCGTCCATCATGCGCGGTCCGATCACCACGGTGATCCGCACACCCCCAACGACGGCAGCTGGTGGTCGCACATCATCTGGCTGTTCATGAATCACGACAAGAAGTGCCGCGATCAACTTTACCGTCGCTACACCCCGGACCTGCTCAAGGACCGCATGCTGCTGTTCTTCGAGAAGACGTACGGGCCGATGCTGTTCGCGTCCGGCATCGCGCTGTACGCGTTTGGCGGACTGCCGTGGCTGCTGTGGGGACTGTGCTTCCGGATGTTCTTCGCGTACCACTCGACGTGGTTCGTCAACTCGGCGACGCACATCTGGGGCTATCGGAACTACGACACGGACGACCGGTCCCGGAACCTGTGGTGGGTCGCGCTGCTGGCGTACGGCGAGGGCTGGCACAACAACCACCACGCCCACCCGCGGCTGGCCCGCGCCGGCCATAAGTGGTGGGAGATCGACATGACGTTCTACGCCATCCGCGTGCTGCAATTCGTCGGGCTGGCGTATGAAGTCGACGACCGCAAGCCGGTCGGGCGCGCTGCAGCAGTGGCGGACGAGTGAGTTTCGCCTGAGAGTCACTGAATGAGGTAGCCCGGTTGGTTGAGCCAACCGGGCTATTTGCGTTTGATCGTCGGGAATCAACACATCGGTCGGGCGATATCATCTCTGATTCGGGGAGAGTAACATGCCGCCTTGGCGCTGTTTCATCGATTGCGCCTGCGTTGATCCGGAACAACGACCTGCAGCCGCACACCGCAGGCACCGGCGGCGATCGCCGCCGCGTCTCACAGTGTCGATGATCCAATAACATGGGCTGGCGAGAAAAGCTTCTTGACCGCTGCGGTTCCGGATTGCTGGGTGGGATCACACTCGGTGACTGGATTCGGCTGCTGCGGGAAAACCATTTCGAAGTCGCGCCCGGCAGTCTGGTGCGGGCGTTGTCCATCTCTTGCCAAAGCGTGCAAAACAGCTTGTTTCGCCGCTGGGAGCAGGCGCGTTACGCAGCTGCCGCCGAGAAAACCCACGTGCCTGCGCCGCTGTTTATACTCGGACATTGGCGCAGCGGAACGACTCATCTGCACAATCTGCTGACCGTCGATCGGCGCTTTGCATTTCCGAATATCTATCAGGCGCTCTATCCGCACGCGTTCCTGACGATGGAAGCCATGCACTCGCGGATCATCGAGTGGTTTCTGCCAAAGCGGCGACCGATGGACAATGTCGCATGGTCGATGCAGTCGCCGCAGGAGGACGAGTTCGCGCTGTGCATCACCACGCTGATGTCTCCGTGCCTGGGATGGTGCTTTCCCTCCCGACGGACACACTACGACCGCTATCTCACATTTCGCGACGTCAGCGAACTTGAGGTCGACGAATGGAAACGCGGGCTGTCATCATTCCTGGCGCGGCTCAGCATGAAGGTGCAGCGACCGCTGGTGCTCAAGTCTCCCGCGCATACCTGTCGCATCAAGCACCTGCTCGCAGTGTTTCCGCAGGCGAAGTTCGTGCACATTCACAGGAATCCCTACGTCGTTTTTCAGTCGACGTGCAGAATGCTGTCAGTGAATTTCAGATTGCATGGCCTGCAACCGCCGCCGGTCAGCGACCTCGACGACTGGATCTTTCGGCAGTACCGTTCGATGTACGACGTGTACTTTGAAGAACGGAGTTTGATCCCCGACCGACAGTTCTGCGAACTCTCCTTCGAAGAACTGGAACAGGATCCGATACAACAGTTGTGTCGCATCTATGCGGCGCTGGATCTCCCGGACTTTGGTGACGCTCGGGCCGCGGTGGAAGGCTATGTGCAGTCGATCGCGGGTTATGAGAAGAACCTGTTTCCGAAACTCTCGCCGGACATCCGTCACCAGATCGCCCGGGAGTGGAGACCGTGCTTTGAGGAATGGGGATACGCGGACGAGCCGCCGGCGTGAGCTACGGATGTCGGCGATGCTCGTGCAGGCTCACCGCTTGCGACACCAGATTGGCGATCGCGATCGCAAACAGCTGTTCGTCGGGCATCCATTTGCGCGGCGGCCCGACGTGCTCGTGGCAGACCACGCCGTACAGTTCGCCGTCGACATGGATCGGCGCGTCCATGATCGCCCCGATTCCCAGCGGATTGAGATAACTGTCGGTAAACGCGCTGGTGCGGGAATCCTCTCGTGCATCGTGCGCGGGGATCACCTCGCTGCTCTGGAGTGCGGCAAAGTAGGCGGGGAAATCTCGCTCGTGCAGCACCACGCCGGAAGACGTCCGGCCGGTCGCCCGTTCAAACAGCAGTTCGCAGCGAATCGCCTGTCCGCCATCCAGATAGCGCCAGACTCCCACGCGCTCCACCTCTAGCGTGCGCGCCGCGACCTCAATCATCCGCCGGAACGTCGCCGACAGCTCCGGCTCGGAGAACACTTCGCTGCGGGTCAGGTTCACCAGCGCCTTCTGCTGCTGCATCAGGCGTTCGCCGGCCTGGCGGAGTTCGTCCTCCGCCTGCCGCCGTTGCTTGTCCTGCCAGCCCTGCACCAGCCGGGCGAACTCCGTCGCCTTGGCATAGCGATCCGCAGGCTTCTTCGACAGCGCCTTCAGGCACATTGCTTCGAGGGCGGGCGGGACTTCCGGCCAGAATTCGCGCGGCGGGGCGATCGCCGCCTTTCGTGCCAGGCTCAGGACCTGCACTGTTCCGGCTCCCGTGAACGGCGCACGGCCCGTGAGGATCTCATAGAAGATGGCGCCGATCCCGAAGATGTCCGTCGCCGGCCCGATCAGGTCGAGGCGCCCCAGCGCCTGCTCGGGCGCCATGTAAGCGGGCGTCCCCATCACCTGCCCCATCATCGTCTGGCCCGGGGCAACCTCCGCCTCTGATGTGGGTGTCACGGGAATGTCGTCCTCGCCCGCATGATCGAGCCGCTTCGCAAGCCCCCAGTCGAGGACGATCACTTCTCCGTAGTCCCCGAGGATGATGTTCTCCCCTTTCAGATCCCGGTGAATGACGCCGTGCGAGTGAGCATAGGCGATCGTGTGACAGACGGAGACGAACGCTCCCAGCAGGCTGACGAATTCCAGCGGATCGTCGTGTCCGGTCTGGCGATGCTCGTGAAATGCCTGAGCCGCCTCCGTCAACGTGCGTCCCCGGACGAAGCGCATCGTGTAGAACGGCTGCCCCGTGGCGGGATCGCTGCCGATCTCGTACACGGGCACGACGCCGGGATGTTCCAGTTGGCCCGTAATGCGCGCTTCTCGCAGAAAGCGGACCGGCACCGAGCCGCCGGCGACTTCCGCGCGCAGCTCCTTGAGCGCCACGTTCCGGCCGATGTCGGTGTCGCGCGCCAGCCACACGCTCCCCATCCCGCCCGAGGCGTGCAGCAGCGTGCGGGTGTAGCGCGGACCGGTCGGCAACGGCCCCCGGATCGCGAACGGGGCGCTCTCGGAGTTGCTGTCGCCGCCGTCCATGGTCGTCTGGCCGATGCCGGCTTCGGCGGCATGAATGACCGTCCGCTGTACGGTGGCGTTCAACACGCGGTCAATGGCCTGGCGGACGCGGACCGACTCCGCAGGCGCCACGGACC
>JAEUIG010000152.1 GCA_016795125.1 Planctomycetaceae bacterium
GGTTCCGGATCGAGTAATCGACCGCCTCGTGGACGACTTCCACGGGTAGATCGTAGTCCTCAGCCACTTCTTCCGGCGTTCGAGGCTCCGGTCCGACGGTATGCCGGTAGAGCACCTCGGCCCGCATGTGTCGACCTTTTACCCATAGCTGTCGATAGTTCGTCCGAGTGCGCGACTCAAGATGCAGGTAGTTTTCGGCAGGCAACATGACTTCCTCCCATTTCCAGTATTGTCGCAAGGCGGCTGACTGATTGCGAGATGGCTTTCAGTGTCGTCAAGGAGAACTGCATCCGTCTTGCCGCGAATCCGCGATCAGCCATACGATATCTGCGGTCGTACGCCATTCCATGCGGTGATCCTATGCGCCTCCCGCCATCCGCCTGTTGCTCACTTGCCCTGCTGATCGTCACCACGACGGCCGTCGCCCAGTCCGATCGCGCCGCCGGCACGCGGCCGCTCGCCGTCAAGCAGACGATCGTCGACATGGAAATCATGCTCGACGAATCCAGCGATCCTGTCGCTCCGCAGGAATGGGGACCGGTCTTCGAACAGGCGGGCGTGCCCGTCCGGTTCCGCCAGCGGATCCTGGATGACGAGGTGTCCGTCACCGAGCGGGTTAAGGGGAGCACGCGGACGGTGAACGTCGTCGGAGAGCTCGATCGCAGCGGGGTGATCCGGTTCCCGGGGGGGCGGTCGTTCGGGCGCAGCGACGGGCAGGCGCTGGCGTCGTGGATCGGGGAACTGCAGACCTACGGCGCGCAGGGGTCTCCCGACGGACAGCCGGTCTGGGGGCTCACGGAGAAGCAGTTCAAGGATTTGTTCGCCGAACTGAGCCGGCCGGTCGTTGCCGACGTGGCAGGCCTGGATTTCCAGCCGGCAGTGAAACAGATGGGGCTCCCCACCGGATATGGATTCCGACTCGATGCCGCCGCCCGCGACAAGCTGCTGGCCGAAGGGGGCGATCATCCCTTGCGTCACGAAATCAGCGGTCTCAGCCGCGGCACGGCGCTGGCCATCATTCTGGCCGACTACGACCTCGGCTTTCGTCCGTTGCGCACGCCGAATGGCGAGATCGAACTGGTCGCCGAGCCGCTCGGGTCGCTCAAGGATCCGTGGCCGATCGGCTGGCCGCTGGACGACGACCGGCCGCGCGACTCAACCGCCCCTGCGCTGTTTGCACAAGTGGAGGCCGGGTTTGAAGACGTCTCGCTCGCCGACGTGCTCTCGGCGATCGAGCAGGCCACCGGCACGCGGGTCGTTGTCGATTTCGAGCGGTGCGTGAAGAAGGGGATCGATCCCGCGTCGCTGAACGTCAGCCTGCCGAAGAAAAAGACCGCGTGGATTCTGATTCTCCGCACGGTCGCCGCGCAGGCCCGCCTCACGCGGGAAATCATGCTGGATGAAGCGGGAACCGCGTTCGTCTCGGTGTTCCCGTTTGAACCGAAACGTCCGAACGGCGTGCCCGGGCGGTAGTGTTGGCTGCGAAACCGCAAGCGACGTCGGGAGCCGCGGCGTCTATCCGACGATTTCTGTGATCGGCTTCGCGCTTGGGTCCGCCAGCCGGATCGGACGGCCGACGTTGGACATGTTCTGCTTCGTCGGGTCGAGACCGAGCGCCTGGCAGACAGTTCCGAGGTAGTCGGCCATCGGCACCGGGCGTTCGACGACTTCCATGCCCGCATCGTTCGTCTTGCCGACCACCTGGCCGCCGCGGATTCCTCCCCCGCACATCACGCTGCTCCAGGCAACGGGGAAGTGATCGCGGCCCGTCATCTGGTTGATCTCCGGCGTGCGGCCGAACTCACCCATCCACAAGACGAGCGTCGAGTCGAGCAGGCCCCGCTGGTGCAGATCGTCGAGCAGCGTGGCCCAGGCCGGATCGAGCACGCCGCACAATTGCTGGACGCCGTTGAAGTTGTCCTGATGCGTGTCCCAGCCGATTCCGGCGTTGCCATCCACGCCGTTCAGAGAGACCTCGATGAACGACACGCCGCGTTCCACCAGCCGCCGCGCCAATAGGCACGCTTCGCCAAACGGCGTGCGGCCGTAGGCATCGCGCAGCGTCGCCGGTTCGTCATCGAGATTGAACGCGCTGACGGCGCTCGACCGCATCATCCGTACCGCTTTCTGATAGGCCGTGCGGTGGCTGTCGACTCCGGACGCTCCTCGCGCGTTCTGGAAGCCGGTCTCCAGCACATCCAGCAGGCCGACGCGCGCGTCGGCCTGCGCGAGTTCGATGCCTTCCGGCAAGCGGATGTTCCGCACGCTGAGGTCGACCGACATGCCCGGATTGGCGGCGGGAGCCTGCGTCGGATCGCCGACGACGAGCGGCGCGTATTGCGGCCCCAGGAATCCGGGTGCGTAGGCCCCCTGTCCCAGCAGCCGGTTGGGAGCGATCGCGACAAATCCCGGCAGTTCGGCCTCGGGCGGCGTGAGTTCCTTGCTGAGCAGCGCGCCGAGCGTCGGATAGCGGATCGGCCCCTGCGGCAGGTAACCGGTGTGATTCATGTACGTAGCGCGCTGGTGATCCCCTTCTTTAGTCGCCATCGACCGGATCACAGCCGCATGCTGCATCTGCTGTGCGAGCTTGGGGAGATGCTCGCAGATCTGGATGCCGGGGACGCTCGTATCAATGGACTTGAACGTCCCGCCGTTGGCGTGACCAGGCTTGGGATCGAACGTATCGATCTGGCTGGGACCGCCGGTCATCCACAGCAGGATGCAGGCCCGGTTCCGCACGGGATTCGCCAGCGCCTCATCCGCCACGGCCGGGAACCACCGGGACAGCGACCCGGCGATGACTCCGGACGTCGAGATCCGCATCCAGTCGCGCCGCGATTGTGATGAGCGAAACATGGTCGACTCCGATGCTGAGGACTTCGGATTCCTGAGGAAAACAGGAAGACCGGAAAGCAGGAGAGGTGATGAATCAACGACTCCTGACCTCCTTGATTCCTGCGTTCCTTATCTAAGCGTTTTTCAGACCTGTCCCTGAGTCAGTGGTTCAGCAGAAACTCGCTGGAGTTCAGCAGCGCCCAGCAGATGTCGCTGAGGGCCGACTGTTCATCCTGTTTGGGGCCGCCCGAGGCGACGTACGCGGTGAACTTTTCGCGTTCCTCGTCGGTCGGCCTGCGGCTGAGCGTGGCGAGGAACAGAGTCTCCACCTTGCCGGACTGGTCCAGGAACGGCGCGTCGATCACGGCCGCCAGCGTCATGCTGTCCGCCAGGTCGGTCGCGTTGTCCACGAAACCGCCGTTCATCATCTGCAGCGCCTGCAGGATCGTGGAGGACCGGTCGGTCGGCGCTTCGCTGTCGTCCTGGAAGTTGTCGAGGAACTCCTGCCGCACCGGGTCATTGCCGAAATTGACGGGTTGCTCCGGATTGAACGGCTGCTGATAGCCGACGGCCTGCGCGAGGCTGTCGAAAATCTGCTCCGGCGTCATGCCGCGGACCGGCATTCGCGCAAAGGTTCGCGGCGTCTGCTGGCTGTCATCTGTCTGCCGGCTGGTGAGCTGATAGGTCCGGCTCGACGTGATGGCCCGCGTGATGAACTTGAAGTCGAACCCGTGCGAGGAAAACGCCTCGGCCAGCGCGTCCAGCAGTTCCGGGTGGCTGGGCGGATTGTACGGACCGAAATCGTCTGGCGGATCGACCAGCCCGATGCCGAAGTGATGCGCCCAGATGCGATTGACCGCCGCCTTGGAGAAGTACGGGTTCTCCGGCGAGACGACCCACTTCGCGAGCACGGCGCGGTTGGATGCTGCCCCTTCCCAGCCGGGCTCGCCGCCGTTCAGGAACCGCGCGGGAACCGTCTTGTCCGTTCCGGGAATCATCAGCGACCGAGTATCGCGCGGCGCATCGGGCGTCTCCATCGACGGAGGCTGGACCTCCGAGAAGA
>JAEUIG010000106.1 GCA_016795125.1 Planctomycetaceae bacterium
CACCAACTTCCACGTCCCCCGCCAGCCGCACCCCGGGCGCCGCGTGCACGAAGTCTCCCAGCCGGCAGTCGTGATCGATGCTAGCCCCGGTATTGATGATGCAGTGAGCTCCGATCGCCGCGTCCGGCTGAATCACTGCCCCGGCGAACACCACCGTTCCTGCGCCGAGCAACACTGTTGCGTGGACGCATGCGCTCGGATGCACAACGGTGACCCATTCTGCCCGCAGTTCTTTCGCGATGCGGCGTCGCACGGCATTGCTGCCGATCGCAATCACCGCCTGGCGCCCCAGCTCGCGTTCCAGCGTACAGACGGGTCCCACCACGGGAACGCCCAGTACCGTGCGGCCCCATTGCGCGGGGTCGTCATCCAGAACTGCGGCCGCCGTCTGGCCGGCCGCCTGCAGCGTGGCAATCACCACCTTCGCATGCCCGCCCGCCCCGATGACGAAAACTCCTTCCGGCAGAACCGTCTCCCGCCGTTCCAGGTGCGGCCGCAAGGGCAGCATCGTCGCCTGTCCCGGTTGAGAGATCCCCGATCGGCGCACCACCTCGCCGATCGTTTTCAGCAGAATCCGGAGGTCCAGTTGCAGGCTCACGTGATCGGCATACCAGGCATCCAGCGCAAGACGCGCGTCCCAGTCCAGCGCGTTGCGGCCGTTCACCTGCGCCCCGCCCGTAATTCCGGGCCGCACCTCGTGCCGCCGGCGTTCGGACGGGGTATATCGATCGAGATAGCTCATCAGCAGCGGACGCGGCCCGACCAGGCTCATCTCCCCCCGCAGGACGTGCCACAGCTCCGGCAGTTCATCGAGACTTGTCGAGCGGAGCCAACGGCCGAATGCCGTCAGCCGCTGCGCGTCGGGAAGCAGGTTTCCGGTCGTGTCGCGCGCGTCGGTCATCGTGCGGAATTTCAGCATCTCGAACGGCGCAGCGGCGAGCCCGGGTCGCTGCTGTCGAAACAGTGCCGGACTGCCCAACTTGATCCGCACCAGCGCCGCGATCACGGCCATGACCGGCAGCAGCACGATGCACAACGGGATCGCCAGCGCCAGGTCCAGCAGACGCTTGCCGCGGCGCTGATAGAACGTCGTCCGCGACATCACGCGGCCCTCCGCTGCGGAGACGCCGCGGCCACCGCGTGCTCGGGCGACGCCAGGCCACGCTCATGCAGCAGGCCGACGTACTCGGACAGCATCGCTTCCCAGATTCGCTCCGGCTGAAACTCGCGCAGCACGCGCTGGCGTCCGGCCCGCCCGTGCCGCCGCCGCAGTTCGGGACTCCGCAGGTACTGGCAGATCGCCCCCGCCATGGCGGTTGCGTCTCCCTGCGGGACCAGCATGCCGGTGATGCCATTCAGCACGGCGTCGGTCGTGCCTGTCGCCTCTGTCGCGACCACCGGCACCTCCATCGCGGCCGCTTCCATCGGAGCGTTGGGGAATCCCTCGCGGCGGCTGGCGAAGGCGAACACCGTCATGCACTTCAGCCACGTCTCCGGATCGCTCACCGCTCCGGTGATGTGCACGAATGGATCGCGTTCCAGCCGCGTGCGCACCGCTTCCGCCGGAGGACTCGACTCGTCCCAGCCGCCCACCAGCAGCAGCCGGGCGTCCGGGAACTCCCGCCGGACAAGCGCAAACGCATCGGCGATGACGTCAAGTCCCTTGTCCTTCGACATCCGGCCGACGAACCCGATCACCGGCGGACGCTCGACAATCGATCGGTGGCCGATCCCCGGCAGATTCGCCGCCATTACCGTGCGAGGATCGAACCGCGTGCCGTCGACGCCGTTGGACATTCCCTGGGCCGGAACTGCGGTTTCGTGGCGGTTCACAATCCATTCCGTGCACGCCGCCTCCCGCAGTGAGCGTGACACGCACAGCGTGCGATGGCACAGCCGCGCTGCGACGGACTCCGCGACGCGCAGAACCTGGCGTCGCAGGCCGGTCGATCCTTCCAGCGCCAGCCCGCGCAGCAGCAGGATGCGCGCCGGCACTCCCGCCAGCCAGGCGGCGATCGATCCGACCAGCGCCGCTTTCGGCGTGCTGACGTGCACGAGATGCGGACGGACCTCGCGCAGCAAGCGCCACAATTGCAGGATCGCGCGCACATCGCGCAAGGGATGAATGCTCCGCGACATCGGCACCGCATGCACAACCACGCCGTCGCGCTGCATCAGCTTGTCCAGCATCGGGCCGGGCGATGCGATCGCATGGATTTCAAATCCGCGTTCGGCCAGAAACTGGTTCTGCCCGTGCAGAAAATGCCACTGCGTGTCGGCAATCGTGGTGATAAACGCGATCCGGCGTCGTACGGCAGGAACGCGGTGAGTCGCAGTCGCCCCAGACGGGCGCCGCTCATTCCGACCACACGCTTGAGGGGAACTCGTTCGAGGCACGGCTGGAGTGCATGTAATGTCTGTCGTGTTCATCGGCGTCACTCTCTCAAATCTGCGTCATCTGCGTTCCGCTCAGCACTTGCCGGTACTGCTCAACAATCATTTCCAGTCCAAAGTGGTCGCGCGCATGTTGCAGGACCGCCGGCGATGGACGGTCGAACCAGCCGTCATCCCACGCTGCGAGTTCATCGACCACGCGCTCTTCCTGTCCCGTCAGTCGCATCACCTCCCGGCTCCCGCCGGGATGATCCAGCACCACGACCGGACTCTCGCAGGCAATCGCCTCCAGCAATGTGTTCGGCATCCCTTCGCGACGGGACGGCAGCACCAGCAGGTCCGCATGCTTCATCCACGGGTACGGATTTGTCTGCATGCCGGCGAACCGCACCCGCTCGCGTACTCCGAGTGAGTCCGCCTGTTCGGCCAGCCGCCCCGACTCGCGCCCGTCGCCGACGAGCCACAACTGCGCACCCGGTCGTCGTTGTACGAGCCGCGGGAATGCATTGAGCAGCCGGTCGATCCCTTTCGCCGGCTCCAGTCGGCCCACCGCGACGATGTGTGGTCCCGGACCCGCGCCGGCATAGGGATTCCCCTGCCGAGACCGGGCCGCCACGGCGGCGAAGTCCACGGGGTTATGGATCACGCACATCCGTTCGCTCGCCGTGCCGCACGATGCCTGCAGCTCCGCAGCCAGCAACGCCGACTGGCAGACGACGGCGTCCGCCCGGCGATAACCGATCCGGGCGAGCTGGCGGATGCACGCCGCGCGCAGCCCCTTGCCCAGGAGCGCCTCCAGCGCCGTCACCTCACGGATCACGATCCGTGTTGCGGCCGGCAGCAGCGGCTTCAGCAGCGTGACGGCCAGGTTCATCCGCAGGCTGGTGGACAGCACGACATCGGGGCGCAGTCGCGACGCCAGACGTTGCAGCCGCGGGAAACTGTGCACCGCTCGCCGTACTGACAGGTCATGGACGGTCACGCGCGGGGACAGCGTGTCGAAGTACATGCCCTCGCGCTGCAGCACGGCCAGGTGCAGGTCGATGTCCGTCGCGCTGAATTCATTGAGCAGCGTGGCGAACACGCGCTCTGCGCCCCCCATCCGCAACGACGGGATCACGAACAGCGCCCGCAACGACGGCCGTTCGCGCCGGGCGGGAGACGCCAAGGATTGAACGAGCGACGGGATCATGCCGCCTCCCGCTGCGGGGCCGCATTGTCGAGGACTGCGAGGTATTGCCGGGCGACATGCGAGACATCCAGAAAGCTGCGCGCATGCGCGAGCGCCGTTGCCGGCGGGCGTTCAAACCAGCAGGGGTCCCATGCTGACAGGTCGCTAACGATCCGCCATTCCTGTCCAGTCCGCTGCATGACTTCCCGCGTGCCGCCGGGGTGATCGACCACGACGATCGGTGCTCCGCATGCGATCGCCTCCAGGAGCACGTTCGGCGTCCCCTCGTGCCGCGACGCCAGTACGAACAGGTCTGCATGCCGCATCCACGCGTAAGGATTGTCGGATGGTCCGACCAGCGTAACGCAATCGTTCAGACCCAGGTGTTCCGTCTGGCGCTGGAGCGATTCGGCTTCAGGACCGTCTCCAACGAGCCAGAGCCGCGCCGTCGGCGCCCGGTTCCTCAATAGGGGAAACGCATCCAGCACGCGGTCAAAACCCTTCTTGTGCGCGAGGTGACCGACTCCCAGGACGTGCGGACCGGGCCCGTGTTCGGAGTAAGGGTTCGCGCCCAATGCCTGCTCTGCGATCGCTTCGAAGTCGACCGGATTGAAAATCGTCACCAGCTTGCGGGGATCGAGGTTCAGACCGGTCCGCAGATCATCCTGCATGAAGTCCGACTGGCAGATCACGGCGTCGGCTGCTCGAAACGTGCGCCGCGCTACCTGCTGCAGAACGACGCGCGACAACCCGCGCCGCAGCAGCACGTCCAGCACATTGACCTCGCGCAGCACCAGCCGCGGCGAGCTTCGCAGAAACGGCTTCAGCGACGTCGTCAGCAGGTTGATCGGGAACCCGTTGGAGAACACGACGTCCGGCCGCAGTTCATCCAGCAGCCGGTAGATCCGCGACAGCGACGGCATAATCCGCCGTGTGCCGATGCCATGCACCATCACGCACTCCGGAATCTGGTCGAGAAACGGACCTTCCGGTTCGAGCAGCGCCAGGTGCAGGTCGTACCGCTGCAGCGCCGCCAGGTGGCGGAGCAGGGTGGTCGTCACCCGTTCCGCCCCGCCCCGACGGAGCGAGAAAGCCATGAACAGCAGGCGTTGTCGGGCGGCGCGGATCATGCGGGAACGGACTCCAGCTCCACATCGCGATCGAGGACGTGCGGACGTCGCCGCGGACCCGCGAGCCGCGCAGTGCGTTTCCGGCCCGGCAGGCGCCGCAGCACCTCCGAAACCAGCACCACCCCGAACCAGACGGCCAGCAGACGTTTCTGCAACGTGATCTGAAAGCCGACGTCGGTGCGATGGAGGTAGAACGCCATGTACGCGGCGCTGAGCGCCACGCACGCCTGCGTGGACACGTGCGAGGCGCTGAGCCATCCGGACAGTGCACGCAGGACCAGCACGAAGCCGGCGAGGAAGCCGCACAGCAGCGGCCAGCCGCCGGCGGCCAGCATCTCGGCCCAGACGTTGCCAGCGAGGCCGAACTCGACTTCGCGGAACAGCACCGGCTGGAACAGGTCATTGAAACTCGTGACGTCGATCCCCAGCTCGTTGCCGAAGAACGTGAACTGCGCGACGATCCCCGTCAGGATGTAACGGCCGTCCGTTTCAAAACCGGTGCGGAGGACTTCATTGAGGATGCTTTGCGTCACGAACGGTTCGGAATCCAGCACCGATGCCAGATAGAACTGCGGATCGACGAGCCGCTCGTGAACGACCTCGAACTCGCCGAGCTTGATCGCCTTGGAGATCGTCTTGTAGACGAAGAAGAAAACGGCGGCCGCTCCGGCGATCACTGCCGCGCGGCGATTGTCGCGGACAAGGCGTCGCGGTCCCTGCTGGTGAAAGTGCACTAGAAAGATCGCCAGCATCGTGACCGCGCACGTCGCCCGAAAACCAATGTACACGTTGAACAGCAGCAGCCCGCACGCCACCATCAGCGACCGCCACTGCCGGTGCGCAAACGCCAGGACGGCCGCCATCGCCGAGGCCAGGCAATACAGCCGGAACCAGCGCGACATGCCGCCGAGCACATCCCCTTTGTCGCTGGAGAAGTAGATGTCTCCGTCCGTGCACAGCGCGATCACCAGGCTGAGAATCGCCGCCAGCAGTGCCAGGTAGGTCGTCTGGCCGTCGGCCTGCGGTCGGCGTTCTTCCAGCGGCTCAGCGGCAGTGAACGACCAGCCTCCCACGACGATCGCTGCAAGCACGGCTGCCATCACGGCGTACGCTTCCGGCACCAGCGGCACGGGAGTGTCGCTCGTCAGATCGCGCACGGCGCCGAAGAAACCCGGCAGGAAGTAGACACACCCCGAGAAGAACGCCAGGGAGAACACGTCGAAACGCCGGTACGACAGCAGGAAATACATCCCGCCCGCAACGACGATTCCCAGGAACAGCCAGTCCATCCGTGCACCCTCGGGTCCGCCGCAGCCGTGCGACGGACATTCCTCGTTACGCCGCCGCCCGGGCCGCGGTCTCCCCCGCTTCGAATTGTCGCAGCCAGTCGCGCAGCTCAAACCCGCCGTTGAAGTCGCAGACCCGGCGCAGCCCGGCTCCCGTGCGCCGCCACACGCTGCCGCGCTCCGCCGTCGCGCCGCCGTTCGGCTGGTTCTTGGACAGCACGAGCAGTCCGCTTTCAGCCAGGTACGTCACCGCGTGTCCAACGATCTGTTCGATCTCACTTCGCGAAAAATAGCTGAGATTCAACAGGTTGCTGATTCGCACCACTTCAAACGCGCCTGCGAATCGTGGGCAATGTTGCAGCGCATCGGCCTCGCGGACCGTAATGTCCGGATCGCCGGCCGCCAGCGGATGGATCAGCGGAATCACCTGCGCCGGACGCAGCCCTGCACGCAATCGCCGCCATTGCAGATACAGTGTGCGGCACAATTCCGCAGGCGGGAACGACAACGTCCGGCCCAGCCGCAATCCGATCGGCCCGACGCGCAGCAACACCGGCGAGCCGTCCGACGTGCGATATTCGCGCAGCCAGCGTCCGTCGTGCCGGATCAGTCGTGTGTGCAGGTCGACCGCACAGGCGCTGACCGGGACCCGCAACTGCTCTCGCAACAGGCACACGAGGTCATGCGTGGAAACTCCGTCGGACGCACCCAGGTCGAGACACCGGACTTTCTCGATCCCGCGGGGCAGGGCGTCGACAATGGCGCTCAGCGTCAATGGCAGACGGCCGCGCGCCGTCCGCTTGTTGACGTCGTTAATCCAGATCGACGTGATGATCGCACTGAACTCGTCGCACAGCTCGGCGGCGTTCGCCGGCGAACTCGCGGCCGATTCGGCCAGCTCCAGCAGCCGCTCCGGCTGCGGCAGGCACGACCAGCGGAACACGGCCCCCGGCGGCGGGAGGCGTCTGGTCATCCATTTGAACATGGGACACCCTGTTCGCTGGAGACCAGTTCGAATTGGTTTGCGTTCGGCCACCCCCGCTGTCTCGAGCGGATGCCCGCCGAGCCGTCATCATCGTTGTCGAGTTCCAGACGGTTGCGCGAGTAACCGTAGCGCCGCGCCAGCCAGCCGGCCATGCGCCAGCAGGTTTCGCGATCCCTGATCGGCATCGCCGTGATCCAATCGCGGTCGGCGCGCAATCGCACAGACCCCTGCATCCGCAGCCGGTTGCCGGCAATCTGATGTCCGACCGGCACCGCCTCGCCGGAGTCCACTGCCGAGATCACTGCCTGCAGGTCGAGTTCGAGACCGGCTTGCAGGCCGTTCAGCGCCTGCTCCGGTTGTCGCACGAGGTCCTCGTAACGGATCAGCAACCTGCGTCCGGAGGGCGTGCACTGCTCGGCGAGCATGTTGGCCAGCACCCATTCCAGCGACGACTTCCACACCGCGCGGGAAGGCTTCTCGGTCGGTACTCCGTTGCGCGGATCGCGCTCATAGCTCTTCGCCTGCGACCAGGCCGTCGCCCGCACGTCCCGCACCAGGTGGATCACCCGCACATCGACGCCCGGAAGGCACGCGAGCGCCCACGGCCGGACGGCGCCTTTCGACGAATCGACGATAATGCTCCGGCCGGACACCGAGCTGATGGCGCCGAGCAGACCGCCGGTCAGTCGCAGGTACGCGCGAAACGCGGTTGACTTCCACATCGCCGCCAGGCGCAGCCGCGGCCAGCTTCGCAGTCGTTCGAACTTCGATTGCAGCCGCACGTAGTCGTGAACATCCGCATCCGGACACAGCAGGTGCCATTCGTCGCGGACCGCATTCCAGAATGGACACTGCGTGCAGCGGCGGCCGCACGAACAGTAATCATCCTGCAGCCAGCCGGAACGCGGCAACTGATTGAGTTCGCCGGCGCAGATGCCAGCCTGCTGCGCGCCGAGCAGACTCGACAGCGCCGTTGATCCGCAGCGCGACGCCCCCATGATGTAGACGACGCGCAGACCCGCTCCCGGATGTCTCGCGAGTGCTGCCCGTGACATCGCCAAATCCCCAGTCAAACGCCCGCCTTCCGCGCGAGGGAGGCTTCTACCGGCGATGCGATGTATGGGTCAAGGCGAGTTCGTCATCCCCCTGCTCCCCTCCCACGGACCGGGGTTGTCGCGACCTCCCGCCTGTGGTACGTCTCCCGCCCCTTTTTGACTGTCGCGACGCACGGCCTGTCCATTTGATGCAATCGCTCACGGGTTATCGCGATTCGCCACGGTTCGCTCCCGATCGACTCGCCGGCCGGCTCCTCCGCGGCATGAGCCGGTCCTTCGCCGCCAGTCTCCTCGCGGCCGTTGTCGCCTTCGCCTCGTCGCTGCTGCTGGCCCGAGCGCTCGGCAGCAAGCAGTTCGGTGTCTTCACCTACGTCAGTTCGTGGCTCAACATTGCTGTCCTGTTTGCCACGCTCGGCATTGATGTGGCCCTGATCCGGTTCCTGCCACAGTACGCGGCACAATCAGACTGGCCCGCCATCCGCGGCCTGCTTCGCTGGAGTCGCTGGACGACGCTCGGCATGGCGCTCGTCGTCGCCGCCGTGCTGGTGCTGATCGGCGCCCGGCTCTACCTGCACGACGGCTCCCTCATCGGTCTGACACTCTGCAGCGCCGGAGTTTCCCTGCCGCTGCTCGGGCTCGTCGCCGTCAACCAGGGGGCGCTCCAGGGCTTTCACCTCGCCGGATTCAGCCAGGTCCCCCGTTCGGTCCTGCGTCCGCTGCTGCTCACGCTGTTTGTCGCCGTATTGTGGCTGGCCAACGGCGGCTCGGTGTCGGCTCCGACCGCCATGGCGCTGAACGCCGTCGCGCTGGCCGGGGCGTGGTGGCTGGGAGAACGCTGGCTGCGCAACGCCGTGCCGGCTGCCGCCGCCAGCGCACGTCCGCACTTCCAGGGTTCGCACTGGCTGCGTGTTGCCGTTCCGATGCTGCTGGTCTCGAGCATGGGTATTCTCCTCCACGAGACCAGCGTGATTGTGACCGCGCTCATCAGCGGCACGACGATCGCCGGCGTCTATTCCGTTGCCGTCCGGCTGTCACGCATGCTGGCCTTCGGAATGACGGCCGGGAATTCCATGGTCAATCCGTTGATCGCCGAACTGCACGCCCGCGGCGAGCTGCGTCGTCTGCAGCTCACCAGCAGCGTCGCCTCCTCGATTTCCCTCGGGGTCGCCGTGGTCCTGGCGCTGGCACTGGTCATCGGCAGCCCGGTGGTCCTTGGCGCATTCGGCGAAGCGTTCCAGGCCGGCCGCGGCGTTGTGCTGATCCTCGCCGCAGGGCAGATGTTCAACGCCGCCACAGGACCGGTCGCCGGCCTGCTCAACATGACGGGCCACCACGACCGGTACGCCCGCATCACCGTGACCATCTCCACGCTGAACCTGCTCGGCAACGTGCCCGGCGTCATGTTCTGGGGGATTCACGGGGCCGCGGCCGTCACCAGCACGCTCATCGCCGTCCAGAATATCTGGGCCTGGTACGAGGTCCGCCGCCTCCTGCACATCGATTCAACGCCGCTGGGCTTCCTCCGCGTGCACCGGCTTACGCCCCCGCTCGATGTCTCGCCCGTCGTCAATCCCGTTGTCGATCACCCGCTCGCAGCATAACCATTGCTGAACTTCAGGAGTCGTCCGCATGTTCGGTTTCAAGAAGGCCAGGCCTGACCTCACGTCGACAACTTTCGCCGACATTCACTGCCACATGCTCTGGGGAATCGACGACGGCTCGAAGTCCGAGGATGAGTCGCTGCTCATGGCTCAGATGGCCGTGCAGGATGGCATCGAAACCGTGATCCTGACCCCGCACCAGCTCGGTACGTTTGCGTCCAATCGCGGCGACGACATTCGCACGCGCGCCGCCGATTTCCAGCACCTGCTGAACCGGCACTCGATCCCGCTCACGGTCCTCCCGGGCGCCGATGTCCGGATCGAACCGGGCTTTGTCGGAATGATCCTGGCCGGAGAGGTCCTCTCGCTCGGCGATCACGGCGTGCACGTGCTGCTGGAACTGCCCCACGAACTGTACTTCCCGCTCGAACGGGTGCTGGACGATCTGCACGCCGCCGGCATGCGCGGCATCCTGTCTCATCCCGAGCGAAACCTCGGCCTGCTGCGCCAGCCGGAGCTGATAGCACCGCTCGTCGAACGCAACTGCCTGATGCAGATCACCGCCGGCAGCCTGATGGGAACATTCGGCCCGGACTCGTGTGCCATGTCCGAGTGGATGCTCCGCGAGGGTCTCGTGCACTTCGTGGCGACCGATGCGCACGGAGTCAAGTCCCGCCGCCCGCTGCTGCGCCGCGCCTTCGAACGCACGGCCGAACTCATCGGCCCCGACGCCGCTGTGGCGCTCTGCAGCACCAACCCCGCCGCCGTCGCCGCCGGCCGCGACACCGTCAGTGCCCCCCGCGGCCGGCGCAGAGCCGCGTGATACCGAAGCGAAAGAATAGGGGGACCGCAAATGAACGCGAATCAGCGCGAATGATACCGGCGATGTGACAGAGCAAGTTCTCTATTCGCGTCGATTCGCGCTCGTTCGCGGTCCCCTTTCTTTGTGTTCTTCGTGTCTTTGTGGTTCTGCATCCCGAGGTCGATCAGCACCCGGACGCCAATCTGCGGCAATCTCTGCAATCTGCGTCATCTGCGTTCCTTTACCTTCCATGCAAGGCGTCGACGCGAAACCCGCGTTGACGCGCACGCGATGGTTCTGATACCTACCTGCCCCCTGTGCGTCGGCAATCTTTGCCGCACCCTTCGGGTCTCTCTCGTCACGTCTAAGTCCTTCCATGTCCCGACAGCGGCCGGTTCCGGCCCGCTGAGTTCGCACACGTTCCGCCATGCGCGTCCGAAGCAGGATGTTTCGGAGTCCTTCGCAGATCAGGGGTTGCGCTGTCGCGCCCCCCCTGACGATGGCCGCGCGCCGACCGTTCCCACTTCGATTCCTGGCAATCACGCTGCTGCTGGCGGGCTGTCATCGCGGCGCCTACCAGGCGTCGAAACTTCCGCATGCCTACACCGCCCCCGTTGTTCACAGCGCCCAGCACCTGGACCTTTCTCGACTGTCCCAGTCGTCGCAGCGGAACGAAGTCGTCTATCCCGGCGACATGGTCAACGTCGGCATTGCGACCGGACTGGAAACGCGCGGGGCCTCGAGCTGGATGTTGCGTGTTGATGATCGCGGCAGCGTGAACGTGCCTCTCATCGGCGACGTGGACATCGGCGGCCTGGAGTTGACCGAGGCGGAAGCCGTCATTCACAACGCCAGCGTCGAGCGCGAGATTTACAGGAATCCACAGGTTTCAGTCGCCGTCCACAAGCGCCGGTCCAACGCGGTGACGGTGCTCGGGGCCGTCCAGAAGGAAGGCACCTATCAGCTTGCGTCGAATCAGAGCGATCTCCTGTCGGCGCTGATCGCGGCCGGCGGCTTCTCGAACGATGCCGACACCATCGTCGAAATCCGCACACCGGCCGCGCCTGTTGCCAGAACCGTCGCCGGCGCCGCAGCCGCGACTGAGAACGAACAAGCCTCCAGCGCCGACCCTGATGATCCCGGCCGTGTGACGCTCGCCAGCCTGGGTGACGCCGCCGAGGCTCCGCTCGATCTCCCCGCCGCACCGCAATCCGCGCGGATCGATCTCGCCAGCTCAAACGTGGAGAACGCCAACTTCCGCGTCCAGGACGGCGGCGTCGTCATGGTCATGCGCCGACCGAAACAGAACCTGCAGGTCATCGGCCTCGTCAAGAAGCCGGGGCAGTTCGAAATCCCCGCCGACCAGGAGGTGCGCCTGCTCGACGCCATTGCCATGGCGGGCGGCCTGACCACCGAGTTTGCTGACAAGGTCATCATCGTTCGCGGCTCCAACGGCGGCCGCGAATCGATCATGATCCGCGCCTCGCTCGACAAGGCCAAGCGCGAACACCTCGAAAACGTACGGATCGCGGTCGGAGACGTCGTCAGCGTCGAAGAAACCGCGTTGACGTTCACGATGACCGAAATGCAGAAGTACATCCGGTTCACCGTGTCGGCTGCCAGCCGGCTGACGCTGTTCTGATCCCAGACACAGTCGCGGGGTCCGTGGCGATCACTTCTGCGTGCCACTGGCTCGGCCAGTGCGAATGAGAAATCGCGACCAGACTCCCAGTCGGCACTGGCAAAGCCAGTGGCACCCTCCTTGTGTCAGTGATCTCCAGTTGGTTCCCCCCCCCCACCATGAGCGACAGACGACCGCAGATCGCTGATGGGGGAGAGGACGCCGCGCCGCCGAACGCGGTCTTCGCGGCCCTGCAGTTCCTCCGGATTCTGCGGCGCCGCAAGCACTGGATGCTGCTCAGCCTCGCGGCCGCCGGGATCATCGGGGCGATCTATTACTCGTCCGCCGTGCGGATCTACCAGGCGCGGGCCTCCGTCCTCGTGACGCAGACCGGACCAGACGTCTGGTCAACTTCCATGGCCGGCGAATCACAGCGGAACAGCCTGATCCCCACCTATGAGCGGCTGTTTGCCAGCGACGTCGTGCTGGAGAACGCGCTGCAGCAGATCAACGAGATGTCGGCCGCCAGCCGCATCGACTTCGCCGAGGTGCCGCCCGCGCGGCACCTCGAGACGCTGCGCAAGAGCCTCCGTGCCGCGGGCGTACGGAACACGAATGTCATCGAGGTGACCTACCGCTCGCGTTCGCCGCGCGCCGCCGCCGCGATTGTCGACGCGGTGGTGCAGTCGTACCTGACGTACATGGCGCAGGGGCACAAGAATATCTCCGTCGAGAACGTCGGCCTCCTCAACCAGGAACGCCGCAACGTCCAGGAACAGTACCGCGTCAAGGAGCGCGAACTCGCCTCCGCGCGCACCCGCGCCGGCGACCTCGGACTGCGGCAGGACGGAACACAGACCCACCCCACGGTCGAACGCGCCATCACCATTAACCAGACGCTCATCAAGGTGCAGTCGGAAAGGCTGCAGCTCGAAGCGTCGTTCGCGGCCATCAAGGAGGCGGTGGAGCGCGGCGGCGACCTGCAGCAGCACCTGATGGCCGTCGAGCCGTTCGTCGGACGCGACCTGATCCGCAACGCGCTCGGACTCGGCACCTTCGAAGCACGCACGCTCCCCGAACTCGAAACCAAGCTGCTCGACCAGCAGGCGCAGCTGGCCACGCTCCTCGAACACTACGGATCACGTCACCCGCAGGTCGTCGAACTGCAGAAGTCGATCGAGCACACGGAACAGTATCTCGCGGATCACAGCACAAAGCAGTCCGAGCGGATGTCCGATCTGAACAGCGAGACGCTCGGCCCGGCGCTGCTGAGCATTGTCGGCGAAAAACTCGCCGCCATCCGCCGCTACGAGGCCCAGCTGACCGAGCACTACCAGGCTGTCGAGAGTGAAGCCATCGCGCTCAACGACCGCATTATGGAAGTGCAGCTCCTGGAGCACGAGGTCGACCGGTTGCGGCAGCTCCACGAAAGCCTGCTCAATCGCATCGCCGACCTCGACATCCAGGAAGATCAGTCCGGTGTCCGCACCACGATTGTCGACGACCCCGAGACCGACAGCCGGCCTGTCTCGCCGCAGCTGCGGCTCGTCGGCCTGATCTGCATCCTGTGCGGATCGGCCGCCGGCGCCGCGCTCGCTTACATTTCCGACCTCCTCGACGACCGCTTCCGCAGTCCCGACGAACTCTCGGAGGAACTCGGGGGACAGATTCTCGCGGTGATTCGTCCGCTGCCGATCGGCGCCGGCCGCACGGTCACCGAGGCCAATGCGCCGGAAATGGAAGCCTTCCGCACGCTGCGGACCACGCTCACCTTCTCCGGCGACCGCCGCCGGGTCGCATTCACCAGCGCCGAGCCGGGGGACGGCAAGACCACCGTCATCTCGCACGTCGCCGCCAGCTACGGCCTCGCCGGACGCCGGACGCTCGTCATCGACGCCGACCTGCGCAAGCCCGGCCTGTCGAACCTGTTCCGCCTGCGCGGTCTTCCCGGGTTGTCCGACATCCTCCGCTCGACGCACGACATCGACGAACTCTGCGCCGCACGCATCAAGTCGACCGACGTGGCCAACGTCGACATCCTGCCTTGCGGTCCGAAACCGTCCGATCCGCTCGAACTGCTCTCCCGGCCGCGGCTGGACGACCTCCTCGGCTGGGCCGAATCCCGCTACGACCAGGTCCTGATCGACACCCCGCCGATCCTCGCTGCCAGCGATGCCGCCGTCGTCGGTCGCCTTACCGACGGCGTGATCCTCGTCGTGCAGCCGATCAAGAACGACCGCCGTCTGCTGATCCGCGCCGCCGACGACCTGCGGCTGATGAACGTGCCGCTGGTCGGGATTGTCGCCAACAACGTGGACGACTCCGTCTCCGACGGCTACGGCGGCTACGGTCAGCCTTACGGTTACGGGTATGGATTCGGCGACGAAGATGAACACGAGACGACGACCATCGCCACACCGCGAGGTGCAGCCGCCTGATCTGCTCACCATGTGTCAATGACTGACCAACATGAGCGCCTTGTTCCTGACACGCTTCGCTGAACTGAGACCGGGATTGAAGCGGTTGCTGTGCGCGTGCGCGCTGACCGCATTGTTCGCCGTCGTGCATCTGCTGGCCCACCTGGTTCGGTTTGACGGACGCCTGCATGCGGCACTCGCCAACCACCTCGCCGAAGGCGTGCTCCTCAGCGTCGCCATCAAGACCCCCATATTCGCCGCCTTTCGACTGCTGCGCGGTTGGTTCCGGCATCTCACGTTTCACGACCTCGTGACCCTCGCGAAGGCGGCGAGCGTCGCGTCCCTGTTGCTGGTGGCGGTTTGCCAACTGGCGTTCAAGCATTACATGCCGCCGCGCAGCGTGCTGCTGCTCGATTGGGCACTGACCATCCTGTTCGTCGGCGGCCTGCGCTCTCTCGTGCGCGTGGTTCAGGAGTACGGCACGTTGTCGTTCGGTTCCGGTTCGCCGCAGACGCCCGTCCTGATCGCCGGCGCCGACAACTCGGCCGAAGCATTGCTGCGCGCCATTCGTCGCGACGCGGAACTGAACTATCGCGTGGTCGGCTTCGTGACCGACGACGCCCGGATGACCGGCTCGCAGATCGGCGGCGTTCCGGTGGTCACCAGCATCGAACTGGCCTGCGAATATGCGCACCAGCATGCGATCGACGAGATTCTGATCACCGCCGATGCCCTGAGCGGACGTGACCTGCGCGCTCTGGTGGAGCGCGGGCGGGAGCGCGGCATCGGCGTTCGCGTACTCCCCAGCCTGCAGCAGCTCCTGAGCGGCAACGTTGCCCTCCGGCCCCGCGCCGTCTCGATCGAGGACCTCCTCCGCCGCGATCCGGTGCAACTGGACACTGCCGGCCTGGAGGAATGGATCAGGGATCGCGTCGTCCTCGTGACCGGCAGCGCCGGCAGCATCGGCTCGGAAATCTGCCGCCAGATCCTGCGGTTCGGCCCGCGTAAGCTCGTCGCCGTCGATCGCTCCGAAAACGGACAGTTCTTCCTCGACCGCGAACTGCAGCAACTGGCTGCCGAAACCGATATCGAAATCTGTCTGGCCGATACGCTGGACGGATTGCGTATGAGCACCCTGTTCCGCGAGCACGCGCCCGAGATCGTGTTCCACGCAGCGGCCTACAAGCACGTCCCGCTCATGGAGGCGCATCCCGGCGAAGCGGTGAAGAACATCTGCGTCGCGACGCGGCTCGTCGCCGACCTGGCGCATCAGCATGGCGTCTCTTCGTTTGTCCTCATCTCCACCGACAAGGCCGTCGAACCCACGAGCGTGATGGGCGTCTGCAAGCGCGTCGCCGAACTCTACGTGCAGTCGCTCGCCGGTGCGTCGGACTGCCGCTTCGTGACCGTCCGCTTCGGCAACGTCCTCGACTCGGCCGGCAGCGTAGTCCCGATCTTTCGCGAGCAGATCGCCAGGGGAGGGCCGGTGACCGTCACTCACCCAGACATGCGGCGCTACTTCATGACCATTCCCGAAGCATCGCAGCTGGTGATCCAGGCGGGTGCGATCGGAAACGGGGGCGAGATCTTCGTCCTCGACATGGGGGAGCCGGTCAACATCGCCGACCTGGCGCGGGATCTCATCCGCTATTCGGGTCTGCGCCCCGACGTGGACATCGACATCGAGTACGTCGGCATGCGGCCCGGAGAAAAGCTGGTCGAGGAACTGCATTTCCACGACGAGCCGCAGTACCCGACGATCCATCCCAAGATCGTCGTCGCCGCCTGCCGCGCCGCCGGACGGAACGACATTCGCACCGCGCTCAGCCGGCTGGCGGACCTGGCGACCATGTCACCGGACGAAGTCCCCGCCGAACTCGAACAGATCGTCCCCGAGTATCGCCCGCACGGCGAACGACTGATCGAGACAGCGCCGCAACTGCTCCGCCGCAGCGCGTGAGAATGCGCCTCTACGAGCCGCGACCGTCAGGGAGCGCATCGCGTAGTGCGCTCCCTGACGGTCGCGGCTGGTAAAGCGACTCACGCCAGCCCCGGAATCGGGTCCGCATTCGTCGCCGCCGCAATCACGTCGTTCGGCATCCCGCGTCCCAGCCGCACCTGGCCGATGTCCATGACGGTGTTCAGCACCGTGGAGACCAGGCTGGGAATCCGAATCGGCTCCGTCTGCGGTTCAGCCGCATTGCGGTCCGATTGGCCGATGACCCGACCCATGTTCAGCCCG
>JAEUIG010000221.1 GCA_016795125.1 Planctomycetaceae bacterium
CAACTGGCCAGCGCCGTGCGGCGCTCGGCCATGCTGTGCTCTTCCGAATCCCCCAGGTCGTCCGTATGCCGCATGTAGGCATACAGCACGCACATGTCACGGAAGAGCCGCCGCGGCAGCGTGAGGAACGAGAAGTAGAAGTTGCGACCGGTCCGCCGGGCCAGCGACTGGCAGTACTTGTACGAGTCGCCGACGGCCGTCTTCATGACCCCGCTCTCCAGAGACCCGTCGACCGTAGCAGGCCTCGACCTGCCGCGCCGACGAACAATCGTCCCAGCCGGGCCTTCGTGACCACGGGACGCCGTTCCCACACGCGAAACCCTATTCTTTCGATTTCCCCCAGGATTGCCAGCCCCCCGCTGATGAACAAATCAATGTCCAGCTGCAGCCGGCCCGGCATCGCAGAAATCAAGGGGCGTCCCGCCAGCAGCAGTTGCCGTGCGCGGGCAACCTCGAATTCCATCAATTCGAGGAATTCCGGATTGGTGGTCCGCGCCGCGAGGTTCACGTCCGAGTAGTCGAAGCGTCGCCGGTCCTCGCGCGGCAGGTACACGCGGCCGATGTCGTAGTCCCTTGCCACGTCCTGCCAGAAGTTCGCCAGCTGCAGCCCGGTGCAGATCGAGTCCGACCAGTCGGCGTTCTGCGGCGTGAATCGCTCGCACAGGTACAGCACGATCCGGCCGACAGGATCGGCGCTGCGGCGGCAGTAGTCCTGAAGCTGCTCGAATGATTCGTAGTCGGTGACAGTCTGGTCCTGCTCGAACGCGCTGATCAGGTCTGCGAACGGCTGCTGCGGGATTCTGAACCGCGCAATTGTCGGCGCCAGCGCGACAAACACCGGGTGCCGCGGTCGCCCCGCATAGCACTCGGCCAGCTCGTGCCGCCACCAGCCCAGCAGTTCCAGCGATCGCGCGCGATCGCCGACCTCGTCCCCCAGATCATCCGCCCACCGGCAGAACGCGTAGACGTTGTAGAAGTGCTGATGCAACGCCTTCGGCAGTGCCCACGTCACCACCGGAAAGTTCTCATAGTGCGACGTCGCCAGCGTGCGGGCATGCGTTTCGGCCTCAGCCACCGACACGCGCGGTGCATCAACTCCCGGTCCCCAGACGGCCAGTAGCTCAATGACCATGGGGGGTGAGTGGGTTGTCGGTGATCGGCGAGAGGCAGGCCGAATTGTAGTCCGCTCGCTCCGCGAGCGGAGTGAATCAGCGGGATGAGGAAAGTCGACTCAATCGGCTCGCGGAGCGAGCCGACTACTTATCCCGCCAGCGCCTCCCCGCCCCTCCCGCGCGAGCTCCACCACGCATCCTTCGGCAGGCAGCCCAGCCCGGCGATGAACAGTTGCGACAGGCAGAAGATCATCAGCCAGAACACCACCCCTTCCGTGAATCCGTACGAATGCAGGCCTACGCCCAGTTCGTTGACGCCGAACATCGACCAGCTCACGGCGATGTTGCCGAGCACGCACAGCACGGCCAGCCCGCGGTCCTTCACCATGCCGTCCCAGCGGGCGTGCAGCACGAGTGCGTTCCACAACACGATAATGAGTGCGCCGTTCTCCTTCGGGTCCCAGCCCCAGAATCGGCCCCACGAGTCGTCGGCCCACAGGCCGCCCAGCACCGTGCCGATGAAGCTGAAGAAGATCGCGAAGCACAGCGTGCCGTAGGTCATTCGCGTCAGTGCCTTCCCGACCCGCGGCGACAACGACGGCGTGAACACTCCGCCGAGGATGTAAATTGTCCCCAGCAGACCCGCCACGTAGGTCGTCGCGTAGCCCAGCGTCACGGTAACGACGTGCGTCGCCAGCCAGAACTGTGTATCGAGCACGGCCTGCAGCACGGTGAACGTGTCGCCGTCTCCCGAGAGGAAGTGCGCGATGCCCAGCGTGATGAACCCCGCGACCGCCGCCACGATGTTCCCGACGCCGAGTTGGTACATCCGCTCCAGGATCAGTCCCAGTACGACGCAGGCCCAGCCGATGAACACCGCTGCGGAATACAGGTTGGTCACCGGCGGCCGGCCCGAAATGTAAATGCGGCCGATGAGCGCAAACGTGTGCACCAGCAGCGTGAAGCACAGTAGCCAGAACGCCGACCGGCTCAGCGGCCGCGTCCATCCCAGCCAGCTCAGGCAGGTCAGCACGAAGGCGACCAGGTACAGCACCGCGCTGTAGTAGAACGGCGCGAAGTTGTTGAAGAACGACTCGAACGACACTTTCGACAGGTTGACCTGCGGCGTGATCAGCGGCGCGACCTCCCCGCGATAGGCCGCGACGGCCTCGTTGAACCGCGGCGCTTCTCCGGCGTAGTAGGCCGACAGAATCTCGTTGAACGCGATCGTCGTTTCGCGCGGATCGTTCTTGTAGATCTCCATGCCGATCGCGCCGTTGACGTAGGCGTGCAGCAGTGCAACCGAAAACGGCATCCACTCGACCTCGGCCCCGGAGTCGGTTCCTTTCCAGGGAACGACCAGCGCCGTGCGTGCCGATTCAATTTCCCCCTCGGCCGCGCGAGACGCCGACATGAACTCGAGCAGCTTCGCCCGGAAGCCCTCCTGGTCCGACTGGAACGACGCCATGTCCGGCAGCGCGGGAAGCGCCGGCAGGGCGAATGCCGCCTGCAGCCGCTGATAGGTATGCAACTTCGACCAGAACTCCAGCAGCTTCCGCTGTTCGAAGCTCAGGTCGTCCTTCTTCGTATCCGAGATGCGGTTGGCTTCTTCCAGTTGCTCGCGCAGTGCCGGCAGCTTGTCGCCGAACTCAGAAATCGCGTACAGGAATCCCTTGCGGCGTTCGAGCCCCAGCGATTTCAGCAGTTCCAGGTTTTCGATCCGGAACACGCGGTGATAGCGTGCCACGTCTTTTTCGCTGGCGACATCCAGCAGCCACACCACCGCCGGCCGTTCCCGAGACGTCAACGCGTACAACTGCCCGTCCACCTGGATGAGCGGATGACCGGAGCGTTCGGAAATCTTCTGTGCCAGCGGCCGCAGGTCTTCCAGCGCGCCGCTGAACGTGGCGACGTCTTCGGCAGTGACTTCCGGCCACTGCTTGCGGATGGCGGCGGAGATTTTCTCCCAATTCGCTTTCAGCTCCGGTCCGTCCATCTG
>JAEUIG010000255.1 GCA_016795125.1 Planctomycetaceae bacterium
GAACTGGATCACCGTTTGCATGATCGTAAATGCGCCGAGTGCTGCTCCCGCCCCTAACACTCCGCTGCGTGTCGCGATCACCATCGCCACCGACAGGGTGTACACGAAGGCGTGGTCCAGCGGAATGATGGCCACATAGGACCAGCTCATCTGGCTGTGAGACGGATACTGGACGGCCGGTCCCAGAGAGTTTGCGAAGAAGCCAGAGACCATCGCTGATCCGTCGATCACCAGCAGCACCGCCGCCAGCCCGGTCAGGTACTTCACCAGCAGCCATTGCCCCGGTGAGATCGGTCGCGACGACCAGAACCGCGCGAGTTTCGGCTGCAGTTCGCCGCCGAACACCCCGGCCGCCACCATTACGCTCCACGCAATCCCGATGAACCACGTTGTCCCGGCCAGGTCGCGGGCCAGGTTCATGGCCGTCACATCTGCGGGGTTCCCCAGCGGATTGACCTCCGTCAGCGCGATCAGAATCGCCACCATCAACCCGCTGACCACCAGCGGGACCGACTGCCGCAGCGTGAGCCACACCAGCGAACCGAGCGGCGAATGGAACTGCGGAATGACTCCCCGTAACCAGCGCATCGGCAGGCCGAGCTTCCAGCGACGCTTCGCTGAGGGTGCGGCATCGCGGCGACCGTAGGTCGTCTTGAACAACCAGAACAGGCCGCTGAGCACGATGACATTCACCGCCAGTGCCGGCCAGACCTGCCGCATCACGTTGAGGTCGTCGTACGAGCCTTCCGGTCCACTATAGCTGGCGGGGAGCACGATCGATGACGGGAAGAGACCCGCGAACAGCACTGATTCCACGCCGTTCGTGCGCGCCTGTCCGCTGATGATGAGCGACGCCAGGCTCAGGACCACACCGAGAAATCCGACCGTCTTCTCGGACCGCACGAAGTTACCCAGGATCGAAAGTACGAGCAGGAGTTGCAGGCCGGACGCGAGGCTGACGGCCATCACGCGCGCGAGGAACTCCAGCGCCTCGGCCGACGACATGCTCGGGCGATTCAACATGCCCCAGCCGCCAATGAGCGCCGGCTGATCGCGATACACCGCGCGTTCGCCCGCCTGCTGAATCCAGCCGCAGGCGATCGGCACGGCAACAATGGCTGCCGCGACGAGTACGGGAAGAACCAGCGCGGCGGCAGCGATGCTGATCCGCGCGACCGCCGTTTGTGCGAGGGAAACAGGCAGCGCCCGCGTAAATCGCAGCGACTTTTCCCACCGTTCGCGTTGCGACACCAGGATCGCCAGGCATGTGGCCGCGAACCACTGGAACAGCATCGAGCTGGTATACACCCGGGCGATCGGCGCGCGCAGCGGGTGTTGCCATTCGTAGAACAGCACGTACGCGGCGCACAGCAGCATCCAGGCGAGGCACGCCAGCGACGCCGTCCGCAGTTCACGCCAGGCTTTCCACCACAAGGCACGATTCATTGCGACGGCTTTCTCTCTGAAACAGGGAGTACTCGGTAAGCGACCCGGACGCTTGGAGCGTCCGGGTCGCTGAGGCTGTTGAACCGGGGGCTGACGCCGCCCGGCTCGCCGTTACACCGTGGCTGCGGTCAGCGCTACTTGCGGCCAGGCGCGGGGGCGGCCGATGACATACGCCTCGTAGATTTCGTCCAGTGTCAGCGGTTGGACGTCGAACGGGACTTCCAGCCCGCGCAGGTATCTTTCAAACGTGGACGCCTGGTCGACGATCGCCGCCGTCTGCTCCTCGCTGGAGTCGACATCCAGG
>JAEUIG010000268.1 GCA_016795125.1 Planctomycetaceae bacterium
GTTCCGGAGTCGACGTCGCCAACCTGGATTTTTGTCGCGCCGGTGAACAGGAGCGGCACATCTTCGTCGGTTGTCTGCGATCCGGGCACAACCAGCGTCGGGGCATCGTTGACCGGTCGCACGTCCAGTTCAAACGTGTCCGTGTCCGTTACGGGCGAGGCGCCGACTCCTGGATTCAGCTCCACGGTTGCGATCTCGACGGAGGCCGTTCCGTAGAAATCGGGCGCGGGCGTCAGCGTCGTGGTGCTGAGCGCCGTGTTCACCGCCGTCACCGACCCTGTCAATACGACGACGTCGGTTCCATTGCCTGACAGGCTGGCCAATCCGGTGGTGTTTCCACTGACCGTCAGTGTGCCATGTTCAGCCGTCAACGTGACCGACACTTCGTTCGACGGAACCGGCCGCACCGAGATCGCGCGTGCGCCGCTCAGCAGGAAGACGGCGTCTTCATCTCCCGCCACGCCGACGGGATAGACATTGGTCCTGTCCGGAGGAATAACCTCCTGCCACGTAAACGTGATGCTGCGCCAGGTACCCGTCAGCGAAGGCCCGCTGCTCAACAGTTCGACGGCGCGGACACGGACCGTCCGTGCCCCGTACGAGATCAGTGCGGACGGGTCGTACGTAAAGCTGCTGCCCGGGACGGCCGTCAGCGAATCGTCAGCCACACCGTCGTTGTTGACGTCAACCTGCACCAGATACGACAGGCCGTCGCCTTCCACGTCGTCGAAGCTGCCCGTGATTTCCGGATCCGAGGTGATCCTGTCGCCCGCAACCTGCGTGTCGTTGACGAGGTGCAGTCCGGAAATGTCCGGAGTCAGGTTGATCACCGGCGCGTAGGTGAAGGACAGGTAGGCCCATGCGCCGCGGGTCGTCTCCGCATCGCGATCGTCATCGGTCGTGCGCGTCACGCGGACGCCGATCGTCACCGCGCCCGCACTGAGGCGCCGCGTCGGGTCGTACTCGAAGACGTTGCCCGGCAGGACGGATTGCGCATCCTCGGGATACCCGTCGCCGTTGACGTCGAATTCCAGGCCGTACAATGCGCCGTCCAGCGGAGCGCTGCCCACGTGGCCGGTGATCCGGGGATGGCTGGTGATGCCGTCGCCCGACGTGCCGGTATCTTCCACCAGGTTCAGGCCCGAAATCACGGGCAGCCCGCTGCTCGGCGCGTAGGTGAACTCGAGTTCCGTCCAGCCGCTGCTGAGTTCCGCGACTTCTCCCTGGGCGTCGAGGTACCGTTCAACGACGCGCGCCGCGATCATCACGGCGCCGACGGCGATCTCCGCCCGGGGGTCGAACGTAAATCCGACGTCCGGCATGGCCGGCGTCTCATGGTCGAACACGCCATCGTCATTAAAGTCGAATTGCACGACGTACTCGAAGCCTTCCTGCACGGAGTCGCGCAGCGTCCCTGAAACACGGGGATCAGCGGTGATGTCGTCGTTCGGCGTGCCGGTGTCGCTGACCAATCCGAATCCGTCGAGCGTGGGCGTGTCGTTGACGAGGTCCGCGTAGGTAAATGTCAGGCTCGACCAGGGACCGGTCACATACTCCTGCCGTTCCGAGTCCCATTCGAGAGCCCGCACTCCCGCCGTCACGACGCCATGGGCGACGAATCTGCCGACGTCGAACTCGAATGAACCTCCAGCCAGGATTGCGACGACGTCGTCGGCGATCTCGTCGCCGTCGATGTCCAGCTCGATCTGGAACTCGTAGCCGGTCGCGTCGGAATCGGAAACGCCGCCGCCGATTCGCGCATCGGTCGTGATCAGGTCTGCGGGCGTCTGCGTGTCGTCGATCAGATGCAGCGCGGTGATCGTGGGCGCCGCATTCGGAGGAAGCGCGTACGTGAAGGTGAGCGTCGACCAGTCGCTCCGCAGATGCACCTCGTGCTCTTCGTTGTATTCAACCGCGCGCGTGCGCACTGTCAATTCGCCGTGTTCGATCAGTCCGAGCGGATCGAACGTTGCTGCCTGACCCGGGGTGACGGCGACGGCGTCGTCGACGATGCCGTCCTCATCGACGTCGATCTCTGCGAAATACAGGCTGCCATCGCCTTCGGCGTCGGACAATGTCAATGTCCAGCGCGGATCGGTCGTGACAAGGTCGCCGGCGGCGCCGGTGTCGTTCACGAGGGTCAGGGACGACATCGTCGGCGTCGAATTCGTCAGGACGACGTAGGTGAACGAGAATGTCACCCAGTCGCCCGGGATCTCCGTACTGGTGATCCACACCCATTCGACCGGCCGTACGCGCACTTCCACCGCGCCGGCGGATACGTGATCCGAGAGATCGAGTTCAAAGGCATTGCCGTCCGACGGCGTGGAGGTTTCCGCCAGCCCGTCGCCGTCCGTGTCGACCTCGATGAAGTACACTCCGCCGCCGTTGGCGTCAGTGATGGTCCCTGCCAGGCGCGCGTCGGCCGTGATCAGGTCACCCGCTGTCGCCGTGTCGTTGACGAGATGCGGATCCGCGATCTGCGGCGCCACATTGGGCGTCGCCGGCTCGTAGGTGAAGGTCAGTGTCTGCCAGGACCCGTAAATGAACGTGGACGTCAGGTCGTTCCATTCGCGGCCGCGCGCCCGGATCGCAACGGTCCCATAATTGATGAACCCCGTCGGGTCGTACTGGAAAGTGCCGCCTGGCGAGAACGCCCAGTCGTCGCCGACTCCGTCGACGTCAAAGTCGAATTCAATGTCGTAGTAGGTGCTGGTTCCCTCAACGTCCGTGAGAGTCCCCTGGATGCGCGGATCGGACGTGCGCAGATCGCCCGGAGTGGCCGTGTCGTAGACGAGGTGCAGCCCGCTGACCTCCGGCGCATGATTGAGCGGCTCATCGATGATGATACTCACCGTCGCAGCGGAACTGCCGTCCGCGTCCAGGGCATTCACCGTGAAGGTGTGCGTCGTGCCGACTGTCAGAACGGTCCGGTCCAGCAGCGTGATCTGGCCGGTCGATGCGTGCACCTGGAAGGGCCAGGAGAGGGGTGCGCTGAAGGACACGGCGTCCTCCTCAGGGTCTGTTGCGGCGACGCTGCCGACGACGGCCCCGACCACGGCATCCTGAGGTAAGTGGTAGGAGTAGACGGGAGCAGAGAACTCCGGCGGAAGGTTGGGCGGAACGGCGTTGATGATCGTCGTTGCCGCCGTCCCGGAGGCGATCGCCGCGCTCCCAGCGCCCGTACGGCGCGCGTTGCGCAGCTCGATCTGATAGGCCTCGTCTGGCTCATTGATCGAATCGGCCGTCACGGGCAGATTGAACGTGAGACTCGCCGGCGCCATGCCGGACGTCGTGTAGGACACCGTGACCTGCACCGTGTAGACCCGAAACACGCTCGCTGAGCCGGCTTCGACTTCGACCACCACGCCGAACGTCGGAGAATTGATCTGCGCCGGGGTCCAGGTCGTTCCCCACAGGTTCGTCGCGCCGCCGACAACAAGACCGCCCGTCGACCACGCCCCAGTTGCGCTGGTCGTCCATCCCGCAGAATCGGATCCGTTCTTCGTCAGTGAAACTCCATGCCCGTACTCCGGGTCATTGGAGCCCGTCGTGACCAGTGCGACCGAGATGCCGTTGATCGTGGCGTTCGCGGGAACCTGCAGCCCGAACGCAGTCAGCCTCAGTGGTTTGGTGACCTTGTAATGGCCGACGGTCGCGTTGGCGTAATCCGCGGGAGTGTTGCCGGTGGCGTACGCGGGACTCGTCCAGGCCACATCGCCCCACAGCCCTTGCGACGCCGTCCCGGCGAAGCCCGAGGACGAGCCGCTGGCGACGTTCGTAAACGACAGGGTCGTCCCGTTGAAGGAGATCCCCTGCTGGCCGCTGGCCGAACTGAGAATTGCGGCAACCAGGTTGCTGTCAAAATCGGAGCTGTTTGTCGCGCCGGGGACGTGGACGACGTCGACGCTGACGGTCTCCCCCGCAGCCACCGCGCCGGAGTAGCTGATCGTGTAGGTCGCTTCGTTCTCGTCGGCGTCGGCCGGATCTTCCGTCACCGAACCAGGGCCCGTGATGCTGAAGGCGACCTTCGGCGCGACCGTCACGGAGACGCTCGCCGCGTCCTGAGCACTCTCGGCGTCGGCAATCGTGTAGCTGAAGCTGTCCGAACCGTTGTAGTTTCCGCCGGGTACGTAATAGACGCCCCAGGTCAGAGTGGCCGGGTCGCCGTAGTTCGCGGTATAGAACGCGCTGAACGAACCGTAAGTCGACTGGCCGGTCGTCGTCCATTCGGTCCAGATTGCCGGCGACACGTTCGGACGGATCTCGGCCGAGCCGTGGCTGGGCTGTGTGACTGAAACGAGAGTGAGCGCGCTGCTCTCCGGGTCCGTGTCGTTCGCGAGCACGTTGATGAAGAGCGGCGTGTTCTCAGCGGTCGCCGCCGAATCGTTCACGGCCTCGGGAGCCTGATTCGGGGGCACGTAATTGACGATCGTCGACTGTGCCGATGCGGCGGCGATCGACGTCGCCCCGCCGCCGGTGCGGGCCGAGTTGCTGAGCGTGATGCCGTACGCCTCGCTCGTCTCCGCGACTGCGTCGGCAGCGACGGCGAGAGTGAACGTCAGGCTCGTCGGGGCGCTGCCGCCGCTCGTGGTGTACGAAACCGTCACCTGGACGTTGTAGATGCGGAAGACGTCGCCGTAGGATCCCCCTTCAATTTCGACCAGCACACCGAACGTCGACGCGTTCACCTGCGCCGGAGTCCAGGTCGTGTTCCACAGGCTCGATGCGCTGCCGACGACGAGGTTGTTGCCGGCCCATGTCCCGCTCAAGGTTGTTGCCGAGCCGGCGATCGACGTGCCGTCCTTCGTCAGGCTCACTCCGGCGCCGCCATCAGGATTGTCGGAACCTGTCGTCACCAGGCTGACGGAGATGCCGTTGATCGTCGCGGTGCTCGGGATGTTCAGGCCGAAGTTCGTCAACCGCAACTGGTTGCTGATGTCGTACTTGTTCAGCTGGATCTGCGCGTAGGTCGCCGCATTGTTGCCGGTGGCGTCGGCGAGGTTTGTCCAACTGGCGTCGCCAGAAGCTCCTTGCATTGCTGTCGCTGGATACGCCGGGGTTGATGCCGTCGTCGACTTTGTGAATGACAGGGTCGTGCCGTTGAACGACACATTGGACATGCCGGCAATCGCCGCATTGATGGCCGACGACAGGGAGTTCGTGAAGTCCGCGCCCGTGGTCTGGTCGAGCGCATGCGCAACGTCGACACTGACCGTCTCGTTCGTGGCGACGTCTCCGGTGTAGCTGATCGTGTAGGAGGCCAGGTTATTGTCGCCGTCGGCGGGGTCCTCGGTGACCGAGGAGGGACCTGAGACGCTGAAGGCGACGTCGTTGGAATCGTTGATGATCGTTGTCGGCGCAGACGACGTGGCGATCGATGTCCCCCCGCTGCCAGACCGGTCGGGATTGCTGAGCGTGACGCTGTAATCTTCGTCCGATTCCGCGATGCTGTCCGCGACGATCGGCAGTGTGAACGTCAGGCTGGTCGGTCCGCTGCCTCCACTGGCGGTGTACGACACCGTGACCTGTGCGTTGTAGATGCGGAACGTGCTCGTATTGTTGCCGTTCTCCATGTCATGGATCAGCAGCCCGAAGCTGGCGGCGTTCACTTCGGCGGCGGTCCAGGTGGCGCCCCACAGGTTGCTGGCGCCGCCCATGTTCACGGTTCCGCTCGACCAGCCCGAGGCGCTCACGTAACTGCCAACGCCGGAAGTACCGTTCTTGGTGAGCTGCGCGTATCCGCCATATTCCGGGTCGTTGGAGCCGGTGGTGGTCAGCGCCACCTGGATGCCGTTGATGGTCGCGCCCGTCGGAACGTTGAGTCCGAAGTTGGTAAGCCGCAGCTGTTTGGTGTACTCCCAGCTTCCAACCGTCACCTGCGCGTAGTTCGAGGGAGTGTTGCCCGTGGCGTTGGCGAGGTTCGTCCAGCTGGTCTCGCCGCTGGAACCTTCTGTGACGGTTCCGGGGTAGACGGTTGCTGAGCCGCTGGTCGAATTCGTGAACGAGAGGGTCGTACCGTCGAAGGAGACGCCCGAGACACCGGCGGCAGCCGCCGAAATGGCGGCGGCCAGCGTGCTGCCGAAGTCGCCGCTGGTGGCGTCACCGAGGACGTGTGCCACGTCGACGCTGACCGTCTCGTTGGCGGCGACAGGGCCGGCAAAGCTGATCGTGTACTCGGCTTCGTTGTTGTCGCCGTCTCCGGAGTATTCGGTGACGGAAGCAGGACCGGAGATGCTGAACGCAACGTCGTTGGAATAATTGACAATCGTCGTCTGGGCGGACGCGGTAGTAATGGAGGTTGTGCCGGCGCCGCTACGGGCCGAATTGCTCAGATTGACGCTGTAAGCCTCGTTTGATTCGGACGTCGAGTCGACATCCTCGATTCCAAGGGAGAACGATACGCTGGTCGGCAGGCCTCCGCCGCCGCCGGTATACGTCACCGTGACCTGTGCGCGATCGAGTCGGTAGGTGCTGGAGTCATCGCGCCCTTCGATCTGGATCAGCAGACCGAAGTTGGAGGAGTTGATTTCCGACGGGGTCCAGGTTGTGCCCCACAGGTTCGTCGAACCCCCGACCGTCGGACTGCCGGTGGCCCAGGTTCCCGTGACACTCGAAGTGGTCCCGGCGACGGTCGTGCCATTCTTTGTGAGCTTGACGCTGTGACCGCTGCGCGGGGAGTTGGGGCCGGTGGTGGTCAGTGCGACCGCGATGCCGGTAATTGTGGAGCCGGTCGGGATGCTGAACCCGAAATTGGTCAGCTGGAGCGTGGACGACTCATCGTGGTCGTCCAGGGTGACCTCTGCAAATGTGCTGGTTGTACTGCCGGTCGCGTTCGAGATGCTCGACCAGTTGTAGTCACCGTTCGACGCCTGGGTCGCGGTTCCGGCATAGGCGGCAGGAGTGCCGCCGCCGCTGCTGTTCGTGAACGAGAGCGTGGTCCCGTTGAAGGACACTCCCGACATGCCCGTGATGGCCGCTTGGACGGACGATGAGAGGGTGTTGGTAAAGTCGCCGGTCGACGTCTGGTTGAGCGTGTGGGCGAGGTCGACGCTGATGGTCTCGCCGGAGCCAACGGTGCCGGTGTAACTGAGGGTGTACTCGGCCTCGTTGTCGTCGCTGTCGGCGGGATCTTCGGTGACCGACGACGGTCCCGTGATCGCAAACGCGACGTTGGAAAGCAGCGTACGGTCCTCAAGCGATTCGGCGGTCGTGGCCAGCGACAGAGACCGGCGGCGGCGGAGGTGCTGCCTGCGGACGAGAGGATCGCGGCGGCGGCACGCGATGTACGCCCAGCGGTTACGCAGCATGTGCAGCCAGTTCGTGACGATCATCGGACGCATCCTCGGATGGGATGGCGCACTCCGGAATCGGCACGCAACGGCGCATTCCGAGACCGGAAGCAGGCGCAACGCACGAGACGAACGAAATGTCAGTCAGCAGCGACAGAACGGAGCTGCCTGTGGCTCAGTCAGAATCAGCAGAAGTGAGCGTTCAGCAAAGCGAGGCGGCTAAGGGCTGCTCCAAGAATGGAGTGAGCCTACGCAGGCGACGTTCGTTCGTCAACGATCCACCCCCCTGGCTGCCGGTCGCTCCGTCTCGTCCACGACTGGCATCCGTGTTGTCGTCCGCGCCGCACGGACGAGTGCTTCCGGCTGACGGTTGCCGCTTTCAGTTGCATCTGCACACCTGATCGTTTTCGATGGGGTGCCTTCACTCGCAGTTAATCGGCCGACTCTCACGGTCAATGACATGTCGCTCCTGACAAAGATCGCCGTCGTCGGTCCCTGGCGACTCGCCGGCTGGCGCCGCAGGGTTGCGCAGGTCCACGCATGGGGAGGCTCGGTCCGGGAGATGAGCGATGCCCGGCTGCGCAAGCGGGCTCGCGAGCTGCGCTGGGAGGCGAAGGGGGGCGCGTCGCTGGCCAAACTGTTGCCCGAACTGTATGCGCTGGCGATCGAGGCGACCGACCGCGAACTGGGGCTGCGGCACTTCCCCGTGCAGGTGCTCGGCGCCGTGGCGCTGTTTCACAACCACATCGCCGAAATGCAGACGGGCGAAGGGAAGACCATCACCGGCGTGCTGCCCGTGGCGCTCCGGGCGCTGGTCGGTCGCGGCGTGCATGTCGTCACGGCGAACGAGTACCTGGCGGGGCGCGACGCCGAGAAGCTGGGACCGATCTTTAAACGGCTCGATCTGACCGCCGGCTGCGTCCGGGCGAAAATGACTGACGACGACCGCCGCGCCGCCTATGCGCAGGATGTCACCTACGGCACCGCCAGCGAGATGGGGTTCGACTTCCTGCGCGACCGGCTCAAGGCGGGGGCCGAGCTGCGCGACGCCCCGCGGCGGCTGATGTTTCAGGACGCGGAAGGAGGAGGACCGGTCCAGCGCGGACACTATTTCTGCCTGATCGACGAGGCCGACAGCATCCTGATCGACGAGGCCCGCACGCCGCTGATCATCGGCATGGAACAGCCGAACAAACCTTCGGCGATTCGGTTGTACCGCTGGTCGCAGCGGGCCGTCGAACAACTACGGCCAACGGCGGATTTCAACTTTGAACCTCGTCGCCGGCAGGCGCATCTGACCGAAGCCGGAGCCCGTAAAGTGTCACTGCTGGCGAAGCCGGCGGCGCTCGACGTGTACGACATTGAGCGCATCTACCAGCACGTCGAACAGTCGCTGGCGGCCTCGTACGGCTTCGCCTGCGACCGGGATTATGTGGTCGTCGACGGCGAAGTGGCGATCGTCGACGAAGGGACCGGCCGGATTATGGAGGGGCGTAAATGGCAGGCAGGGCTGCATCAGGCGGTGGAAGCCAAAGAGTCAGTCGCCGTCACGCCGGTGACGGTTTCTGCGGCGCAGATCACGATTCAGTCGCTGTACCGTCGCTATGAGCACCTCTGCGGCATGACCGGGACTGCTGCCCAGACCGCTCGCGAGCTACGCAAGACCTACCGCTGCCGCGTTGCGGTCATTCCGACGCACCGGCCGTGCATCCGCCGCGGTCTGCCGTCGCGCGTGTTCATGTCGCAGCAGGCGAAGCGCGTTGCAATCGCCGCCGACGTGCTGCGGCTGGTCGCGGCCGAGCGGTCGGTGCTGATCGGCACGCCGTCGGTGTCGGCGTCCGAGGCACTCAGCGCGCTGTTCCAGCAGCAGGGAATCGAACATGTCGTGCTGAATGCGCGGTTTCTGGAGGAGGAGGCCGAGATCGTCGCGCAGGCCGGACAGCCCGGACGGGTGACAATCGCGACGAACATGGCCGGGCGGGGAACCGATATCCTCCTTGACGACCGAGTCCGCCGTGCCGGAGGCCTCCACGTGGTTGCCACTGAAATGCACACCTCCGCGCGCATCGATCGGCAGCTTGTCGGGCGCGCGGCACGGCAGGGGGACCCCGGGAGCTTTCAGTACATGCTGTCGCTGGAGGACGAATTGCTCCGCGTCCTCTCACAGCGTCAGCAACAAAACCTGCGAGCGCGCGAGCAGCCGGATGCGGGTGGTGAGCTGCCCGCCGGCTTGCTCAAGGTGTTTCGCCGGACGCAGCGGCAGCTGGAGCGGCTGCACGCGAAGCAGCGGCGGCAACTGCTCAAACATCAGGGGGAGCGGCAAAAACGTTACCAGCGGATGGGGCTTGATCCGCACCTGGAACTGGTCGAGAACTGAGTTTGGTCAATACACAGACGAAATGAAAAAACAGGAGGCAACAGAGGTAAGGGAGGTGATCAGCAGCAGCGGTGTTGTGCAATAAGAGCCTATCTGAAAACCAGGAGTGGGTGGCCGGGGCTGGACCGAAGGGAAGCCCCGGCGAACACACACCGGGGTTTCGCGTTGCTCCAACCCCGG